>JANLGW010000060.1 GCA_024653965.1 Rhodospirillales bacterium | reverse complement strand
GCGCGCAAAGCGCCGTGATCAGGTTCCTTTGATACTGGAACCGGGGCCTTGAACCTGTTACAACAATTCATCTTTAGCCTAAGGAGACCGCCCCATGCGTCCCAAAACCCGCGTTGGCCGCGTTGAGCGCAAAACCCACGAAACCCAGATCACCGTCGAGCTGAACCTCGATGGCACCGGGCAGTATGACATTTCCACCGGCATCGGGTTTTTGGACCACATGCTGGAGCAGCTGTCGCGCCACTCGTTGATCGACATTAAGATCAAGGCGACGGGCGATCTGCACATCGATTTTCACCACACCACCGAAGACGTGGGCATCGCTTTGGGCGAAGCCTTCACCCAGGCGCTGGGCGATCGTCGTGGCATCAACCGCTACGGCACCGCCATCGCGCCGATGGATGAAAGCCTGACGCGGGTGGCGCTCGATGCTTCCAACCGCCCCTATCTGGTGTGGCAGGTCGAGTTCGTGCGCGATAAACTGGGCGAGATGGATACCGAGCTATTTAAAGAGTGGTTCGGTGCTTTCGCGCAGGCTGCGGGGCTGACCCTGCACGTCGAAACGTTTTATGGCGAAAACAATCACCACATCGCCGAAAGCTGTTTTAAGGCGATGGCGCGCGCGTTGCGCCAAGCGGTCGAGATCGATCCGCGTAAGGCCGATCAAGTGCCGTCCACCAAGGGTGTTTTGGGCGGTTCGCTTTAAGCGCAGTACGGGTTCGTGATGATTTACAGCGTTCACCTTCGCGATAACGGTAAAAAATCCGACCTGGCGGTCGTGCCGGATGGTTTTTCCTGGGGTGCGGCGGCATTTGGTTTTATGTGGGCGCTGTACATCGGCGCTTGGGATGCGGCGCTGATGTTGTTCGGGTTGCAACTGCTGGCGAACGCGCTGATCCCCCTGCTGTTCGCCGACTTAGGCGTTCAGGGTGCCGTGCAAGTGGGCATGGCGCTGTTGATCGGCTTCGGTGCCAATGAATTGCGCCGCGAATTGTTGGCGCTGCGCGGGCTGCATGAAGTCGGCGTGGTCACGGGCGCCTCAAACGAAGACGCCGAGCGGCGTTATTTCGACGAGCATCCCGATCTCACCGCCCATCTGCTGGAAGCCGTGCGATGAAGGTTGTCATCATCGATTACGGTTCGGGCAACCTGCGCTCCGCCGCCAAGGCGTTTGAGCGCGCGGCGCTTGAGACGGGCTTAAGCGCCGACGTGCAAGTCAGCGGCGATCCTGATCAGGTCTTGGCCGCCGACCGCATCGTGCTGCCGGGCGTGGGTGCGTTTGCCGATTGCCGCTTAGGACTGGAAGCGGTGAGCGGCCTGCACGACGCGCTGAATGAGATGGTGATCAAAAAAGCGCGGCCTTTTTTCGGCATCTGTGTCGGCATGCAACTGATGGCCACCTGGGGGCGCGAGTTCGGCGACACCCAGGGCCTCGATTGGATCAAGGGCGAGGTTAAAGCGCTGACGCCGAACAATCCTGATTTGAAAATTCCCCACATGGGTTGGAACGATTTGCGCCTCAAGGGCGAACACGCGCTGTTCGACGGTATCCAAGATGGCCAGCATGCGTATTTTGTACACTCGTTTCACTTCGTGCCCGAAGACGCCGAACAGGTGTGGGCCGAAGTGGATTACGGTGGGCCGGTCACGGCGGCGGTGGGTCGCGACAATTTGTTCGGCACCCAGTTTCACCCGGAAAAAAGTCAGGCGCTGGGACTGCGCCTGATCGCCAATTTTTTAAAGTGGAAGCCTTGAGAGATGATTTTTTTCCCCGCCATCGATCTAAAGGACGGCCAGTGTGTGCGCCTGTTGCGCGGCGAGATGGATCAGGCCACGGTGTTCAACGCCAACCCCGGCGCACAGGCCAAGGCCTTCGTCGATGATGGCTGTGAATGGATTCACGTGGTCGATCTCAACGGCGCGTTTGAAGGCAAGCCGGTCAACGCGGGCGCGGTGCAAAGCATCCTCGATCAAGCCCGTGTGCCGGTAGAACTGGGTGGCGGCATTCGCGACATGCGCACGATCGAATTTTGGCTGAACCGCGGCGTGCGCCGCGTAATCTTGGGCACCGTCGCGCTACGAGATCCCGATTTTGTCATCGAGGCGTGCAAGGCGTTTCCGTCGCGCATTGCGGTCGGCGTCGATGCCAAAAATGGCTTTGTGGCGGTCGAAGGCTGGGCCGAAGTGTCCGATATTTCGGCGCTCGATCTGGCGAGAAAATTTGAAGACGCGGGCGTGGCGGCGATCATCTTTACCGACATCGCGCGCGACGGCCTGATGCAAGGCCCCAATATCGACGCCACCATCGAATTGGCGCGCGCCATTTCCACGCCGGTGATCGCCTCGGGCGGCGTGTCGAATATGGAAGACCTGCGGCAATTGAAACAACGCGGCGGCAGGGTGCTGGAAGGCGTGATCTCGGGCCGCGCGATTTATGATCACGCCATCAACGTGCGCGATGCGGTGAATCTGCTTAAAGTCAACGGCATGTACGAGACGGGATTATAACCATGCTCAAGGCGCGCATCATTCCCTGTCTCGATGTGGCGAACGGCCGTGTGGTGAAGGGCGTCAACTTTGTCGATCTGGTCGATGCGGGCGACCCGGTGGAACAGGCGCGCCTTTATGACGCGGCGGGCGCCGATGAACTGACGTTCCTCGACATCACCGCATCTCACGAAAATCGCGACACCATTTATGATGTGGTCCGGCGCACCGCCGAGCAGTGTTTCATGCCGCTGACCGTGGGCGGCGGCGTGCGCACCACCGAAGACATTCGCAAACTGTTGCTGGCGGGCGCGGATAAAGCGTCGATCAATACCGCTGCGGTCAACAATCCAGACTTCGTGCGCGAGGCGGCGGAGAAATTCGGCGCGCAGTGCATCGTCGTCGCACTTGACGCCAAAACCGTCGCCCCCGGCAAATATGAAATTTTCACCCACGGCGGACGCAACGCCACCGGCATCGACGCGGTCGAATGGGCCAAGCGCATGGCGTCTTATGGCGCGGGGGAAATTTTGCTCACCTCGATGGATCGCGATGGCACCAAACAAGGTTTCAATTTAGGGCTGACGCGCGCCATCGCCGATGCGGTGAGCGTGCCGGTGATCGCGTCGGGCGGAGTGGGTACGCTCGAACACTTAGTCGAAGGCGTGCGCGACGGTCATGCCTCGGCGGTACTTGCGGCCTCGATTTTTCACTTCGGAACGTATACCATTGCCGAAGCCAAACACTACATGGCGGCGCATGGCATCGATGTGCGTTTGGACGGCCTGCCTGTTTAAGGCGAGCGCGCTGAACACTTTGCATTTGGGGGAGGGTTGAGTATGAGCAACGCCGATATCTTGGATCGTCTGTTTACCACCATTCAAAGCCGCCGCGGCGCGGACCCGGCGACATCGTGGACGGCCAAGCTGTTTCACCAGGGCCGCCAAGCCATCGCGCAAAAAGTCGGCGAAGAGGCGGTCGAAGTGAACATCGCCGCCCTGGTGCAGGGCCCGCAAG
This sequence comes from Rhodospirillales bacterium, assembly GCA_024653965.1. Lineage (GTDB taxonomy): Bacteria > Pseudomonadota > Alphaproteobacteria > Rhodospirillales > Magnetovibrionaceae > JANLGW01. The sequence continues at coordinate 35,218 of JANLGW010000060.1, read as the reverse complement.
AACTGACCGCCGAAAGCGCCGATCTGATTTATCATCTGTTGGTGCTGTGGGCGGACGCCGGTGTCGCGCCAGCGGACGTATGGGCTGAATTGGCCCGGCGTGAGGGTATGTCGGGCGTTGAAGAAAAACGCGCGCGCGGCGAATTGTAAGTTTTAAATAGCGGGCTATAGAGATTGCCATGATTTACGATACCACCAATATCTTCGCCAAGATCTTGCGCGGCGAAATTCCCTGCGCCACGGTTTATGAAGACGAGTGGGCGCTGGCGTTCAACGATATCGCCCCCGCCGCCCCGGTGCATGTGCTGGTGATCCCCAAAGGCCCCTATGTGTCGCTGGATGATTTCACGCTCAATGGTTCAAACAATGAAATTGCCGGGTTTTACCGCGCGGTGGGCAAGGTGGCGCGCGAGTTAGGTTTGGCCGCGACGGGGTATCGCACGCTCAGCAATACCGGCCTGCACGGCGGCCAGGAAGTGCCGCATTTTCACGTGCATCTGTTTGGCGGTAGGCCCTTAGGGCCAATGCCGGTGCGTTAACGTTAAGAAGATGGAGCGTTAAAATGGCGATCCTCGGCCCCATCGAAGGCGTTGCCCCCGATGGCACCATCACCCATTCGACGTTGACCTGCCCCGAGTGCGGCCATAGCCAAACCTTGGAAATGCCCACCAATTCGTGCCAGTTTTTTCACGAATGCGTCCATTGCCACGTGCTGCTGAAGGCGAAAAAGGGCGATTGCTGCGTGTTTTGCTCCTATGGCGACGTGCCCTGCCCGCCGGTACAGCTTGCGGGCAAGAGTTGTTGCGCCCGCGATTAAATCCCCGAAAAAGCGTGGTTTGGGCTGGCAAATCGCGCCCTTCATTCCCATATCGTGTGCAGGCGGCGATAGGGCCGTCTTTCGGTACGGGAGAATTCTCATGCAATTGAAGAATCTGATGTCCGCAGGCTTGGCGACCGGTCTGATGGTGATGGCCGACGTGGCGCTTGCCCAGCCGGGCGAAGGTTACGGTTATCATCCCATGTGGGGCGGCGGCGATGGCTGGGGCTGGGGCGGCATGATCATGGGGCCTTTGATGTTTATCATCGTGATCGCGGTGATCGCGGTTGTCGTCATCGGCGTGGCGCGCATGGCGGGCTGCACCGGCGGGCGTTGCGGCCATCATCATGGTGGTTCCAGCGCCCTGGCGCTGCTGGAAGAACGTTTCGCCAAGGGCGAAATCGACAAAGCCGAATTTGAAGAACGCAAAAACGCGCTTAAATCGTAAGCGATTATTGGAAACGAATGCCGTCTATAACAACGTCTTGTAAGGCGTGTGGCTGCAATTGAATTTCACCACGGTTTATGGCGGCATTCATTTCTGCGCGGTGTTTTAGGGCGGTGGTGGCATTGTCGGCCTGGAGATCAGGCCCGGCAATCCAAGATCCGTCGTTTTGCTGTAGCCATGTTTTGAGGCCCATACCGAGGTGCAGCAGAGCGGCGTCGGTGCGTCCGTCGTTATTGATATCCACCGATAGGAACGCACAGCGGGGATTTTTGTTCATCGCGGCGGTTCGGCAGTTTAAAAAAAGAAAATTATTGGTCTTGAGATCTAGGCGACTGATATCGACTTGATGATCTGGGTCGGATGGAAATAGATCCATATAGCTAGCAATGTCGCGTAATGAGGATTCAGAAAATTCTGGCCGGGATTGGTCAAATTTGGGCAAAGCATAACGGCTGAGCCCAGAGAGATGTGCAAGCCCATTGGCGATGTCTCTGTTCGCCATGAGTTGCGGGTCATTTTGAATCTCCGCGAGCGCTTGGCGTCCAGGTGCGCCCAATTCGAATTTCAGGTAAGCAAAATCGAATTGACCGATCTCCACCTTGCCTAAACGCAGGCGGCGAAGCTGGTCTTGCGCGGAGACGGTGAACGCTTCAAGTGGGGGCAGATGAATGCCGATGGCGAGGATCACGACGGCTATGGCGATGATGGGGTTGACCCGCGCGACGCCGACGGGCCATGCCTCGCGCTTGAGCAGAACGCAAACCGTGTATCCAAGGGCGTATGCCAGCGCCACGATGGTTAAGATGATCATGTACCAACGTGCCGGTGTCCACCCGTATTGTGGTCGATGCGCTGAAAGATGGATGCCCCCGCGAGGGCGGCTAAAACCGGCAGGGCGATGTTTCCGGCCATGACCATAAAATTGGTCGGCCGTGAAAATGCGTTGGCGGTATCGATCGCCTGAATGACGGCATTTTGAAACAAAATCATGAAAAACACGGCCGTCAGTAATATGCGTGCCGCAAAATGCGTATTCAGGAGCGTATCGAGCCCGGTGAATGGCAAGGAGAGCAGAAAGATAACGATGATCGTCGCCAAGGTAGGGGCGAGAATGCGAAATAACGTCAAAATTAATTTTAGGAGACCTTGAATAATGGCCGCACGCTCGCGCGCTAAGGCAACGCCCAAGCCAAAAGCAACCCCTGAAATGATGGAAGAAAACCAAGACTGGCTAAAGAGTGTGGAGAAAAATTTAATGCCGATCAGGTTAAACAATTGACCCCAAAGAAAAAGCAACCCCCAAACGATGCAGACGAAAAAACCTGCGACCAAAATGGATAGAACGTTTGTCCAAGAAAATAAAAATAAATGGTGATAGGGAAAGGCAAACCTCCCCTCTGTACGGGCGGCTTGGTAAAAGGGCGTGGGCACGATCAACACCACCAGAAACGTGACGATGAAGGCGATTGGATAGGTCAAGTTCTGCGACGCGTCACCCAAAATGGGGTTGATCGAGTTGATATCAAAATTGAGGTGGTCAAACGCAAATTTATACAGTCCTGCTGTGAACATGGCTGTTAAGACGGCCATAAAAACATCGCGCAGTTCGCTGGTTCGCTGCAGCAATAAGATCAGCAAGACGGGCGCCAATGCGAAAAAAATAGAGATGGCAGCGTGCGAGGACTGTAAAAAAAAGCCCTTTATTTCGGGGCGCATCAGAATATAAAACGCCCCGCCCTGCACGCCGCCTATGGCGAGCAAAGAAATACGAAACAAAAATTGCGTAGGCAGATCATCGTGTGCTGGCGAAAGAATGGGTTCGTTCATGGTGGGCCTCGGTTAATTGCAGGTATTGATGGCGCTTAAGATGCATAGCAAGCATCGGATGTCTAAAGGATAAAAAATGAAATTAAGCGGACATGCTGACGGTTTGCCGCCCCGGCAGGCGGCGGCGGTAACTCAACGCTTCCGCCACATGCAGCTTTAAGATCGCTTGCGATCCATCCAGGTCGGCGACGGTGCGCGCCACCCGCTGGATACGGTGGTAGGCGCGCGCACTCAGGCGCATGCGCGCCGCCGCATCGGCCAGCAGGAGTTTGGCCGCGCCGTCCAGGGGCGCGATGCTTTCCAGCAGACGCCCGTCGGCTTCGGCGTTGGTGCGCGCGTCGCTGTTTAAAGCTTCGAACCGCTCGCTCTGGATGGCGCGTGCTGCGGCCACGCGGGCCTTGACGTCGGCGCTGGTCTCACAGGGCGGCGGGAGGGCCAGATCAGATGCGGGTACCTGCGGCACATCGACGTGCAAATCGATACGGTCCAGCAACGGTCCGGACAACCGGCCCTGATAATCTTCCGCGCATTTGGGCGCCCGCGAACAGGCTTGGCTTGCGTCGTCCAAATGGCCGCAGCGGCACGGGTTCATGGCGGCGATCAGTTGGAATCGTGCCGGAAACGAAACATGGGCGCTGGCGCGCGCCACTACGGCCTCGCCGCTTTCGATCGGCTGGCGTAACGCTTCCAGCGCCGGGCGCTGAAACTCTGGCAATTCGTCTAAAAACAGCACACCCAAATGGGCCAGCGACACCTCGCCGGGGCGCACCTGGGTGCCGCCGCCGACCAAGGCCGCGGTGCTTGCCGAATGGTGTGGATCGCGAAAGGGCCGGGTGCGCATCAATCCGCCCTCGGGTAACGTTCCGCTAAGCGAATGAATCATCGAGACTTCCAGCGCCTCGGACGGCGTCAGCGGCGGCAAGATGCCAGGCAAGCGTCTTGCCAGCAGCGATTTACCCGATCCGGGCGGGCCGCTCATCAATAAATTGTGCCCGCCAGCGGCGGCGATTTCCAACGCGCGTTTGGCGCTTTCCTGGCCTTTGATGTCGGCCAGATCAAGGTGCGGACCGCTTAAATCCGGCGCGAGGGTGGCCTGCGGTCGTTTGAGCAATTGTACACCTTTGAAATGATTGAGCAATTCGATCAAAGATTGGGGTGCCAGCACGCTAAGCGCCTCGCCCGCCCACACCGCCTCGCCGCCTTGTTTTGCCGGGCAGATCAGCACCAGATTGCACCCATGGGCGTGGATGGCGGCGGGCAGCACCCCGGAAACGGCGGTCAACGTGCCGTCCAGCGCCAATTCGCCGAGCGCCATGTGCCCCGCTATTTCACCCTCGGGCAGCGCGCCCATGGCGGTGAGCAGGCCGAGCGCGATGGGCAGGTCGAAGTGCGAGCCTTCTTTGAGCGTGTCGGCGGGCGAAAGATTGACGGTGATGCGTTTGGGCGGCAGCGCCAGTCCCAGTGCCGAAAGGGCGGCGCGCACGCGTTCTTTGGCCTCCGACACCGCTTTATTGGGCAGGCCGACGATGGTGAAACTCGGCAGCCCCTGCGCCATATGCACCTGCACGTCGACGGGCTGCACCTGGGTGCCCTGAAACGCGGCGGTGGTGATGCGTGCGACCATGGGAACTCTCTGCTCGTAAAAAGTGATCTTACGAGTGTATCGGCAGCTTCTGGGCGTGCAAGGGGTTTATGTTGAAGGCGCTACTGGCCCATTAACCGACGCGCTTCATCTGGGCCCGCTGCCCAAACCATCCAAAAGATGATTTTTGGAATAGTAAGTAGAGTGCGATGGCGTTCATGACACTCGCTGATGTGGAGAGGGTGTTAAAAAGCAAATTATTGGATCGGGGCGATATCGCCCCTTCGGCAAGGGTAAAACTTTCCATGGGAAGATCAAAAATCAGCACAGAGATGACAAACGCCCAATTCAAAATGACACACGTCGAAAAAACGATCAGCGCTTTTTTATGACCACGATCTATCAATCGGATAAGCGCCCAATATATCCAAAAAATAAGAAACAGGCCGAACAGGCCGCCAAACGAAAACAGCTCACCCGTTAAAAAATCATCCAGAAAACTCAGCATCAACTCTATGCCGAATGCAGTGTAGAGGAGCTTTATCGCTACCATGATCTTGTGCGGTTTTGTTTGATCAGGGTATTGCTCCACGGCAAGCCTCATTGCTGCACCTGGGTGCCCTGAAACGCGGCGGTGGTGATGCGTGCGACCATGGAGTGCCCCGTTATCATTCATTATCCTGAATGAGTGTAGGGCGCTGGATTGGCTGTGCAAGAAAAATCAGCGCAGCACCTGATCCATATAATCGCGGGCGTGGTCGCGTCCGATTTTTTTGGTGTTTTTGGCTTTGTACATGCGGGTATCGGCCAGCTTGAACAGGGCGTTCAGATCGGTGCCATCGTCGGGCAGGATGGAACTGCCCACGCTCGCGCCGATTTTGACAATGGTGCCGTTTAAATTATACGGCATCGCGGTGAGCGCCTGTTCAAGCTTTTTGCCCACGGCGTAGATGTGATCAACGGATTTTGGTTTGATCAAAATGGCGGCAAACTCATCGCCGCCGATGCGCGCGATGACGTCGCTGGCGCGGGTTTCCATGACGATGCGTTCGGCGATTTGCTGCAACAGCAGATCGCCCACGGTGTGGCCGTATTGATCGTTGACGGTCTTAAAACCGTCGATATCGATGACCAGCAGGCCTAAAATTTCATCGTCGCGTGAGGCGCGCTTGGCGGCCTGCTCCAGCTGCGCGTGAAACAGCCCCTTATTGCCAAGGCCGGTCAGGCTATCGCGCAAGGCGTCGGTCTGCAGTTTCACTTCGCGGTGTTTTAAATACATCGAATAGGCAATGCATTTGGCCAGCTCAAAGGGGGTGAAACGATCCTTGATGAGATAATCCATCGCGCCCAGCACCAAAGCCTCGAACGCCGCTTGTTTGTTGGCGTGGGTGGTGAGCAAAACAAATGCGGTCAACGACGAGGCGTGATTGTGTTCACGCAGCAAGTCCAACCCGGTGCATGGCGCATCCAACAGGTATTCCAAAAAACACACATCGTAATTGTGCGTGCCGATCAAGGTGTGCGCGGTATCGCAGCGGTAGGTCAGGTCGATTTCGACTCCGCGCGGGCAACACGTTTCGATCATGGCGCCCAGGCGCTCGGCGTAATCTTTATCCTGTTCGATGAGCAAAAAACGCACGGCAAACTCCTTCTTTCAATAGGAGAAGCTGAACAGCGCGTTCTGCGCACGAGAGTTCATATTTGGTGTGCCGCAGGGTCTTTTTAAACAATTACAACATCGCGGCCCATAAAGGGTTTTAGGGGCGGGAGAAAAATTTCCGTTGTGTAGCTTAGGCTACAGAACGCGGCCCATGCGGGCCTTAGTCTTCGGGCATCACAATGATTTGAACTGCCGACGACCGAGGAGACTTAAAAATGCCAAGCTTGAAATTTTTCATCGATACCCACGACGCCAAACAGCAAACCTTTCCCACCGGCCTCACGCCCGAACAGTTCAAAGGCTTTTTTGCCCAGTATGAAGAAGCCTGCGCCGCCGAAGGTGTGATCATCGTGCGCGTGCATGTCGGTTTTGCCGATGACCGTGCGTTTTGCCTCACCATGGCGCCCGATGCCGATGCCGTGCGCCGCGGGCATGACCGGGTATTGCTGCCGTTCGATTCCATCACCGAAGTTCAGATGGCGACGCTCGGCGACCTGTTTTTCAGCCGCGCCGCTTAAGCGCTTTACGCACCCCCCCCTTTAAGGAGAGAGACCATGAATCCTATTTGCAAAAACATATTGAAGCTTTGCTCGCTCAGCACTCTGGCCGCGCTGGCCTTGCTGGTGAGCGCCCCCGCCCAGGCAGGCACAGGGCTAGACGACGAAACCATTTACGCCATTTTCGACCAAGCCAATATGGCCGACATTTCGACCGGGCGGCTGGGCTGGAAAAAAGCCCATGCTCCCGAGGTTAAGGCGTTGGCGAAAATGGTGGTGAACGACCACTCGGCGGTGCAACAGATGGGCCGCGAATTGGCCCAGGGTTTGGGTTATGTCGGCACCCCGCCCGATGGTGATCAGTCTTTGGCCGATCAGGCGCAGACGCTGGCCAAGCTGGAAGCTCTGTCCGGCCCGGCGTTCGACCGCGCTTATCTGCTGCATGAAATCGCCTTTCATCAGGCGGTGATCGATGCGGTCAAAGGCACCTTGTTGCCGTCAATCAAAAATCCGCAGTTTCAAAATCTGGTGAGCAACGTCTTGCCGGGTTTTGAGGCGCACCTCGCGGCGACCAAAGACGTAGCGCGCAAACTGGATATCGCGCCTTAAAAATACCGCCCCAAATACCGCCAAGGTCGCCCTACCCCTTGGCGGCGGCGTTCGGTCCAGGCACAATAGTCTTTCCGGGAACTTCCCGGGGGCCCCTGGACCGGACGCCGTTTGCGTCCGCCTAAACGAAATAAAATAAGAGGATGGTGTGGCGGAGCTTGATACCCTAAAGTTCTATAGCGAACTATCCAAGGATGCCCAGGCGTTGCTGCAAAAGCGTTTGGTGCGCCGCACCTTGCATCGCGGCAGGGCGGTGATCGAAAAGGGCCACACGGTTTCGGGCGCGTATTTTGTGCTGCACGGGCAGCTGCGCGTTTATACCTTCGGCCCCGGCGGCAAAGAAGCGACGCTGTATTTCATCCGCCCCGGTGAAACCTGCGTGTTGGCGCTGAACAGCCTGTTTAACGATCTGCTCTATCCGGCATGGGTCGAGGCCGCCGCCGATACGGTCGTGGGCATCGTGCCCGGCCAACTCTATCGCACCTTGTTCGAGCGTGAGCGCGGTATTCAAGATTTGACCGTGCGCGCGTTATCGACGGCGGTGTTTCGCCTGATGGCCGAGTTGGAAGAGGTACACACCACGCGCTTAGATCAGCGCCTCGCGGCCTTTTTGCTCACTCACGCATCCAGCGAAGGCCTGGTGCTGGGCACCCAGCAAGAACTGGCCCATCACATCGGCACCACCCGCGAAGTGGTGGCGCGGCAGGTGGGCGAATGGGTTGCCTCCGGCTTGGTGGAAACGGGGCGCGGGCGGCTGCGCCTGCTTGATTTAAGCGCCCTGGCCAAATGCGCCAAAGCGGGATCGGTTTAAGCGCCGCGTCATCTTATCTTCAAGTCCTAACTCTAAAATCCGTGGCATGGCCTTTGCTTGCATCTCGTCTATGGGCCGCTTAAGCGGCAAAATGTGCACGCACGTCCAGTAGGAGAAAAGCCATGAAAATCGATCACACCAATCCGTTCGCCACCCAGATGGCGTCTTATGTTCAGTCTGGTGTTCAGGCCGGGACGGATGGGACGGAGGCGGCAACGTCGTTCGGCGATGCCCTCGCCCAGGCGGCGGCTCAGATGACGGCCCAGATGACGGACAGCAGCGCTGCCGCGCCGAGCAAAACGAAAGAAGACACGCCCGCTAAAGAAGATGAACCGACGCTGATCGAGCGCATTCGCGAAAAGGGCTTCGTTGCGTTCGTCGATGATCTGCAAGAAGAAAAACTCAAAGAGCTGCGCAAAAAGATCTTGGAAGCCATGGGTTATTCGGAGGAAGACCTAAGCGCGATGTCGCCCGAACAGCGTGCCCAGGTGGAAAAGATCGTCGATAACGAAATCATCAAACGCATGGCGGCCAGCGCCGCGTTAAAGAGCCAGGGCAAAGATCAAAACCAGCATACGGTGGGCATCGTGCACAAGGCGGAGCTCAGCGTGCGCACGACCACCGTGTCGATGCAGGCCACGACGATACAAAGCGGTGTGCAAGGCGGCGGGCTGTTGCAAGGGAAGATGGGTTTAGGCCCGCTGTTGGCGCATCAAGAAATTGCCGAGGACCGGAAGTCGGAAACGCAACGCCAAACGGAAAATATGAGCGGTAAAAAAGACCGGGCAGAGCTCGTATAAGCGGCAAGAGTTGCCTATATAACCTTGAATACCGGGCGGCCCCGTTGAGGCGCAAAAAGTGAAGGGCAAAAAACGTGCAACGCTACTTTGAAACGTATGCCGCGGCGTTTTTGGCGCATGATGCGGCAGAAATCGAGCGCCACTTCGCCTATCCGTGCCTGATCGTCAATCAGGCCGGTGCGGACGCGATCATCGACGCCGATGAATTGGCTCAGCACCTGGAAGGTTTTCTGGCGACGCTGCGCACCCGGGGCGTGATTGCGGTCGATGTTCAGGTGCGCGATTACAGCTTGTCCGGCCCGGATCACGCCACCGCCACCGTCGCCTATGTGTTGCAAGATGCAGGCGGCGAAACGGTGGAGGCTTACGCCTATTTATATGTGTTGGTGAAAAACCGCGCCGGTGCGTGGACCATCCGTTTGGCGGAACTGCTGGGGCCTAACGCCTAAGGTTTAGGCGTAGACTTTAGGCCTTTAGGCGGGCCTCGATGGCGTTCCAGATGTCTTGTTCCAGCGCCACGCCGTCAAAACGGCGGATTTCCTGCAAGCCGGTGGGCGAGGTGACGTTGATCTCGGTCAGATAACCGCCGATCACGTCGATGCCTGCAAAAAGCAGCCCGCGTTGGCGCAAGTCCGGGCCGATGGCGGCGCAGATTTCCAGGTCGCGTTTATTGAGCGTACACGGTTGTGGCGTGCCGCCCGCATGCATGTTGGAACGCGCCTCGCCTTCGGGTGGCACGCGGTTAATCGCGCCCTTCGGCTCGCCATCGATCAAGATGATGCGTTTGTCGCCCTGGCGCACCGCCGGAATGTAGGCCTGCACCACCAGCGGTTCGCGCGATGCGGCCATATGCATTTCAAGCAATGTATTTAAGTTTTCATCCCCCGGGGCAATGTGGAACACCCCCCAGCCGCCATTGCCGTACAGCGGCTTGACGATGATGTCGCCGTGTTTTTCGCGAAACGCCCGGATCGCCGCCGTATCGCGGCTGATCAGCGTGGGCGGGATCAAATCGGGAAACTGGGCGATATAGAGTTTTTCCGGATTGCCCCGCACTTCCATCGGATTGTTGACCACCAACGTTTTTGGCTGCAGGCGCTCCAACAGATAGGTGGTGGTCAGATACGCCATGTCGAACGGCGGATCCTGGCGCAGCCACACCACGTCCAAGGTGGAAAGATCGGTCAGTTCCGCTTGGCCCAACGTGTAGTGGTTGCCCAATTCGCGGCGCAGGTTTAAACGCTGCGCACGCGCCATCACCCGACCGTCTTCCATCATCAACTGGTCGGGGTGGTAATAAAACAGCTCGTAGCCGCGCGCCTGAGCCTCCAAGCCGATGACGAAGGTGGAATCGGCGTCGATGTTTAAGGTTTCGACGAAGTCCATTTGCAGGGCGACTTTAAGGCTCATGACGGTTTTTTATCCTCGCGGTTTTGCAGCTGTTGCAACAACTGAGAAACGGTATAGCGGTGCGCCTCGCCTCCCGGCAAATCTAAAAAATGCCTCAAGGCCGCGATGGCGTCGCCGACATGATCGAGCCTAGCGTGCAACAGCCCCGCTTCGCGCCACAGCCGGGCATGGTTGGGCGCGATCAGCAATGCCGCTTCCAGCGCCGCCAGCGCCGCTTCGGGCGCAGCCAGACGCAAATGATGCACCTTGATTTGATCTTGCAGGGCGATCAATACGTCGCGTTGGTTCAACGACGATAGGCTGAACGGATCAAGCGCGCCGTCGCCGCCCCGGTAGTGGCGATACAATTCGCGCAGCCCGCGGGCATCGATCGAGCGCCCGCCGTCGACCGGGTCCAGCACTAGGCGCTGGCCGTGTTTGTCTTCGATGCGCACCAAGGGCCGGGCGGGAAAATCGAGAATTTCGACGATTAGCCCTAAGGCGGTAAAAACGTGGTGATATAAAATGCCGAGCGCCATCGCGCCGCCCCGGCGTTTGTCGATGGTTCGGGCGAGGTTGGCGCCGTCGCCCTGTTCGCCGGGGTCGCCGGGTTGCAAGATGCCGGTGTAACCGTAACGGCGATGAATGATTTGCCGGGCCGCTTCGGCGCTTAAGAGCACGCTCGCGTCGTCGTCGTGCAGATAATTTTGTGCGTCTTCGCTCAAGGCCTGCAGGTGGCGATGATAGGGGCCTAACTCCAACGTCGGCTCGGCCCACAGCGCGAGCATCAGCGCCGTTTCGGCCAAAATGATCTGATCGTCGGGCTGTGCGCCAAGGTGGATGAGCGTATCACGAAGGGTCATGGCTTGGCCTTAGACTTGGACGTGGACTTAGACTGAAAATCGCCCCTGATGGACGCCGGTTATTCGAGCGGCACCGACGTTACCGCCTCCGAAGACGACGAAGGTGAAGACGGGGATGAAGACGGCGCGGGCGAATCCGACACGGGTGATGAAGTCGACGACGAATACAATGGCGATGAAGACGAAGATTTAACGCGCACGTGACTGACGATGTGCTGGACGTAGGAAATCGAGCGCGCATGATTTTTCACGCGCTCAAGTTCTTCTTCGTTTTGTGCAATGCCGATCAGGTACACCGTGCCGGCGACGGTTTCGACGGCGTAATTGATGGCATAGACCTGTTCGTCGAAGGTCAGTTCGGCCTGCAGCCGGGAAGAAATCCAGGCGTCGCGGGCCGTATCGAACGCGTTGCCCTCGGAGGTCACGCGGATTTCGTTGATCACGTCGGTAACGCCGTCGGCTTGCCACGCTAGGCGCACCGCGTCGGCGCGGATCGTTTCATTGGCGACCAAGCCGGTCAGAAGCGCGCGGCCTTCATAAACTTCGATGCTGATGTCTTTGAGCAAGGCATGGTCGTGGCGGAAGTACATGTCGAGGATGCGGCTGGATGTGCCAAGATCACGCGCCACGCCATCGATGCCGCGCTCTTGATAGGCCGCAAGGCCCGATGCCGCGCCCGCGCCCATGACCGCGCCTACCGGCGCGCAGGCGCCCAAGATTAGGGCGCAGCCGAGACTGAAAATCGATAAATGCAAGGCGGATGGCTTCATGAAATTTCTCAATGTCGGTTAAATCGGAACTCAAAGATAAGGGCTGCGGGTTAATAAGCGGTGACAATCTCAGAAAAGGGCGGCAGAAAAAAGGCGAAAAACGTCAATCGTCGACCCTTGCCGACCACGCATCGGCCATATAGGTGAGGCTCAGCGGGCCGCTGACCAGCGCCACGTCAAAGCGAATGTCGCAATGGCCCAGCGCCGGGTTTTGCAGCAAAAACACCTGTGCCGCACGGATGATGCGCCCTTGTTGGTGGGCATGGATGGCCAGTGCGGCGGTGGCCGCGTCTTTGCGGGCTTTCACTTCGACGAACGAAATCAGGTTGCCCCGGCGGGCGATGATGTCGATTTCGCCCACGGGCGTTTTGAAATTGTGCGCCAGAATGCGCCGCCCGTGAAGGCGCAGGTATAACCGCGCCAACCCTTCCGCCCAAAGGCCGCGGCGTTGCGCACGTTTTTTGTGGTTTTCGGCAGGTTTTCGATCATCGGATGGTTTACTCATGCCGCGCCTCCCGCTACCCTACAGCCATCATTTTGTATGGATTTGGCCTGCGCCTAAGCTAGCAGGTTTTTTCGGAGGCTTCAGCGTCGATGACGCCCGTAACCCGTTTTTTGCAACCGCTTCGTGTACGTTGCGCCCGTTTGACGCCGGCTATCGCCATCCTGGTGGTGGGCGGCGTCTTGGCGGCGTGCGCGCAGCTTGGTGTTGAAGGCATTGGCGGCAAGCCCAAACCGATCAATGTGCCGCCGAAATCTTCGGCCCAATCTTCGACCGCCCAGCCGGGCGGGCTTCCGCCTTATGCGCCGCAAGGACAAGTCGGTGCGCCGTCCGGCGAATCGTCCGGTGATCGGCCACCCATGTTGCCGTCGCTGGAAGCCTTGCTTGGCAGCATTCCGCGCAGCGAAGACGGGCAAATTCTTGAACCGCCTTCGGTGCCGCAGGCACGCGGGCTGCGGGTTGCCGTACTTTTGCCGTTATCCGGCCCCAACCAGATCGTGGGCGCTGCGCTGCTGAATGCCGCCCAGATGGCTTTGTTTGATTTTGCCGGGCAGAATTTTGAATTGCTGGTGCAAGACACCAAAGGCACGTCGGAAGGCGCCGCCGAAGCCGCGCGTCTGGCGGTGGCCGATGGAGCGACGATGATCGTCGGCCCGTTGCTGGCGTCGTCGGTGCGCGCCGTGGCCGATATCGCGCGCGCCGCAAGCGTGCCGGTGGTGGCGTTTTCATCCGACCGCACGGTGGTGGGTGACGGCATTTACACCATGGGCTTTTTCCCCGGTGACGAAGTGCGCCGGGTGGTGGAATATGCCGCAACGAAAGGGGCGCGGCGCTTTGCCCTGCTTGCGCCGCGCGGGCCTTATGGCGATGCGGTGCTGGGCGCGATGCACGGTGTCTCGGTGCGCTTGGGCGTCGAGGTGGTGCGGGCTGAATTTTACGATCCGCAAGCGGGCGAGTTCTCCGCGCCGGTTAAAGACATAGCCAACTATGAAGAACGCCGTCGGGCCTTGGAAGAACAGCGCCGCACCCTGGAGGCGCATGACGATGAAGTGTCGCAATTGGCGCTGAAGCGCCTGGAAAACCTGCAAACCATCGGCGATGTGCCGTTCGATGCGTTGCTGGTGGCCGATGGCGGTAAGCGTCTGGTGGCGGTGGCGGCACTGCTGCCGTATTACGACATTGACCCTAAGCAGGTGAAAATTCTCGGTACCGGCCAGTGGGACGAGCAGGGTCTCGGCGGCGAGCCGGCGCTGATCGGCGGCTGGTATGCGGCCCCCGACCCCGCCGTGCGTCAGGCTTTTTCCGACCAATATTTTGCCGCATTTGGCCAGCGCCCGCACCGTTTGGCGACGCTGGCCTACGACGCGACCGCCCTGGCGGTGGTGCTCGGCAGTCAGGATCAAGGCTATGACGGTCCTTTTAGTCATGCCAGCTTATCGCAGCCGGGCGGTTATATCGGGCGTGACGGCATTTTCCGCTTTCACGCCGATGGCGCGGCCGAACGCGGCCTAGCGGTGCTGGAAGTTGGGCGGCGCGCGGCTGTCGTGATTGACCCCGCGCCGAAAGCTTTTCCCAATTATTAGACTTCAACAGTCAGGCGTTAGCGTCTAAACCAGTAGGCGCTCTAAAATCGCGTTGAGCGTCAGGCGGCCTTCGGGGCTAACGCATAGTGTGCTATCGTCAAGTTTGACTAAACCCGCATCCACCAGTATTTTAAGCCCTTGCGGGTCTAGGGCTTGCATAATGTCGAGGCCTGATTGCTCGGTAAAACGCTCGCGCGACACACCTTCGGGCAGGCGCAGCCCGGTCAGCAGCAGTTCGGCGGCGCGTTCCGCAGCGCTCAAAATCCGCACTTTGGCGGTGCCGTGGCCGTGTTTTGTGGCCGCTTCCAGCCAGCGCGCCGGATCACTGATTTGATGCGTGGCCGAGGTCACACCCTGATCACGAATGCGCCCGTGGGCGCCGGGGCCGATGCCGACATAATCGCCGCCGGTCCAATAGGTGAGGTTATGGCGGCTGTGTGCGCCCGGGCGGGCATGGTTGGAAATCTCGTACGCGGGCAGGCCGGCCCCTTGCATCATCTCTTGCGTGAGATAAAAAAGCTTAACGGCCAGGTCTTCGTCGGCCTCGCGCACGTTGCGGCGGAAAAATTCCGTACCCGGCTCAACAGTCAATTGATAGAGCGACAGATGATCGCTGCCCACCGCCAGCGCTTGGCTCAGTTCTTTTTCCCACGCTCGCAACGTTTGCTCCGGGCGCGCGTAAATTAGATCGAAAGTGAAACGATCAAAGACCGCGCCCGCGATGTCGAGCGCGCGTAACGCCTGGGTGGCGGAATGTTCGCGGCCTAAGGCGCGTAGGTCGGCATCGTTCAACGCCTGCACGCCGACCGAGACCCGGTTTGCGCCCGCCGCGCGAAAACCGCGCAATTTGGCCACCTCGACGGAGGTTGGGTTGGCTTCCAAGGTGATTTCGCAGTCAGAATGAAGCCCCCACAGGCGGCTTGCGGACTCAACAACTTGGGCCACGGTTTGGGGCTCCATCAGGCTCGGCGTGCCACCGCCAAAATAAATGCTGGTGAGGTTGCGGCCATTCGTTTGGCTAGCGTAATGATTTAGCTCGGCGGTGATGGCGTTTAGGTACGCCGCCTCGGGCAAATTCGCCGGGTCTGCGGGGCGGGAGTTGAAATCGCAGTACGGGCATTTGGAGAGGCACCAGGGCCAATGCACATAAAGGGCGAGCGGGGCGGGCTTTGAGTTCATGGCTGTTGGGAACACTCGGGAACACATTGGGCGCTTAACAGCGTCTTGTTAAGGGGGCGAAAATTGCACGGATGAGCCATAGCATGAAATTAAGCAAGTTGGGGGATAAAGCCGTTCATGCGATGCGGAGGCTGCTGGTGGCGCTCTGCGGAATTATGGCGGCGTTCGCCGTCTCGGCCCAGTCCGCGCCGCCGCCCGATGCCGATGCCCTGATCCGCGCCTTTGCGTGCAGGGTGCTGGTGGGCAAGGGCAGGGTGGTCTTGCCCGTGAGCGTGATCAGCGATCCAAAGCTGACAATGCTTTCTCTGGCTGAGCGCTTGGCCGGCGGCACGCAATTGAATATCATCTATAATCCCAAGCTCATGAACCGCTACCGTGCGGTGTCGCGCCTGTTTTGGCTGGAACACGAATGTGCGCACCACACCTTGGGCCACACGCTACGCACCAGCGCCGTTAGTGATGCGCAGATGGGCCAAGACGAAGATGCCGCCGACTGCACCGCCATTCAGACCCTGATCAAGGGCCTGCCCGGTCAGGCGCCGATGATCGATGCGGCGGGGCGGCGCGTGATCGAGGCCGATCTGGCCCGCCTGATGCCGGGCGGGGGCTATTACAAACCCGGCACCGTGCGCGCGCGTCATATCGAAGCCTGTGCGCAGGCGGTCGGCGGTTAAATCGAAACGAGAAATGGCTGAAAACAATAAAACGGCGCAAAACGGGGCTTAATCGCCCTTAAAACACGCCGCCACCAGCAAGTTGAACGCCGCCGCGCGGTGGCTCATGCGGTGTTTTTGTTCAGGCGCCATTTCGGCAAAGGTGATGTCATGCCCATCGGGGACGAAGGTGGGATCATAACCGAAACCCCTGTCCCCACGCGGTGGCCAGGTCATGGCCCCGAACACCTG
The DNA here is from genome assembly GCA_024653965.1 of Rhodospirillales bacterium. Classification (GTDB taxonomy): domain Bacteria; phylum Pseudomonadota; class Alphaproteobacteria; order Rhodospirillales; family Magnetovibrionaceae; genus JANLGW01. The sequence continues at coordinate 18,977 of JANLGW010000060.1, read as the reverse complement.
GCCCTCGAAACACTCCGTATGGCCGTCGGGCCACGCCAGACACAGCGCACAGACAAAATGCGCGCTGCGATTTTGGGCACTTTTGACGTTCAGCGCGTCTTCGATGCGTCGCATGGCGACGGTAAAATCTTTATTTTCGCCCGCCCAGCGCGCGCTATACACCCCCGGCTCATTATTCAAGGCGTGAACGCATAGCCCGCTATCGTCTGCCAGCGCGGGCAGGTTGGCGGCTTTCGCCGCCGCCAGCGCCTTGATGCGGGCGTTGGCAGTAAAACTGTCGCCGTCTTCGACCGGCTCAGCCAGATGCAAATCACCCGCGCTGATGGCGTCCGCGCCGAAGGGGGCCAAAAGATCGTGGATTTCGCGCACCTTGCCCGCATTATGGCTGGCGATGACCAGGGTGCCGCCGGTGAATTTTCGCGCCATCGCGGGTTATTCCAAGCCCAAGGCCCGGCGCTGCAGCACGATCAATTCACCGACGCCTTTTTTGGCTAAGGTCATCAGGCTGAAGAACTGTTCTTCGGAAAACGGATAATCTTCCGCCGTGCCCTGGATTTCGACGATGCCCTTGGCTCCGGTCAGCACGAAGTTGGTATCGGCTTCGGCGGCGGAATCTTCCAGATAATCCAGATCCAGCAGCGGCGTTTCCTTGAACAGGCCGCAGCTGACGGCGGCCACTTGGTCGATCAATGGCACGCTATTGATAATGCCGCGCTCAACCGCGTTTTGAAACGCCTGATGCAGCGCCACATAGGCCCCGGTGATGGAGGCGGTGCGGGTGCCGCCGTCGGCCTGGATCACGTCGCAATCGACGGTGACCTGAATTTCACCCATCGCTTCCAAATCGGTGACGGCGCGAAGGCTGCGCCCGATCAGGCGCTGGATTTCCTGGGTGCGGCCCGATTGTTTGCCTTTGGCGGCTTCGCGGTTCATGCGCGATCCGGTGGCGCGCGGCAACATGCCATATTCCGCCGTGACCCAGCCCTTGCCGGTGCCGCGAATCCACGATGGCACCCGTTCTTCCAGACTGGCGGTGCAGATCACGTGGGTGTCGCCGAATTTGACCAGGCACGAACCTTCGGCGTGTTTGGCGAAGCCGGGCTCTAAGGTGACGGTGCGCAGTTCGTCGAAGGCGCGGCCAGAAGGTCTCATGGGTATTTCCTAAACGGTTGCTGTGGTAGGTTGGGCGACAAGCTACCTGCCACAGCCCCCGAGGTCTAGAGGTAAAGACCGCATTGACGCTCAATGTTTTGTCTCTCCGGGCATCAATGCTTTGCATTGACGCCCTTGGGGCGCATCCATACATTCCTTAAGCCATGATCACCGATCTCAACGCCCGTTCACGCGAAATTTTTCGCCGCATCGTCGACGCTTACCTGGAAACGGGTTCGCCGGTGGGGTCGCGCACGCTTTCTAAACAGCCGGGCTTAGGGGTGTCGCCCGCCACCATCCGCAACGTCATGGCCGATTTGGAAGACGCCGGATTGCTGTTCGCGCCGCATACGTCGGCGGGCAGGCTGCCCACCGAAGCGGGTTTGAAGCTGTTTGTCGACGGCCTGCTGGAGGTCGGCAACCTGACCCACGCCGAGCGCCAAAGCATTGAAGGCGAATGCAAAGCGTCCGGTTCATCGGTCGAAGGCATGTTGGAACGCGCCACCCAGGCGCTGTCGGGCCTGACCCACATGGCGGGTCTGGTGGTCGCGCCCAAAACTCAGGCCCCCTTGAAACATATCGAATTTGTGGCGCTCAATCCGGGCCGCGCCCTGGTGGTGTTGGTGACCGAAAATGGCGTGGTGGAAAATCGTATTATCGATGTGCCGTTGGGCGTGATGCCCTCGGCGCTGGTCGAGGCGACCAATTATTTGTCGGCGCGGCTGGTGGGGCGCACGCTGGAAGACGCGCTGGTCGCCATTCAGCTTGAACTGACCCAGCATAAAGCCGATCTGGATCACCTGACGCAAAAGGTGGTGGAAGAAGGTGTCGCGGTGTGGGCCGGGGGCGGCGGGCGCAGCGTTTCGGGCGGCTCGCTGATCATCAAGGGTCAGTCGCGTTTATTGAACGATTTGACCGCGCAGGCCGATTTGGAATACATCCGCGCCCTGTTTGAAGCCTTGGAAACCAAGGAAACCCTGGCGGGTCTGATCGAACGCGCCGACACCGCCGAAGGGGTGCAGATCTTCATCGGCGCGGAAAATAACCTGTTTGGCCTATCGGGCTGTTCGATGGTGGTGGGGCCGTACCGCGACAGCCAAGAGCGCATCGTCGGCGCCATCGGCGTGATCGGGCCGACCCGTATGAACTACGCGCGCATTATTCCGATGGTCGATTATACCTCGAAGCTGGTGTCCAAGCTCATCGGGTGACTTGATCTCAAACGAAAATAGGCTAAATACGTGCCAACGGCGCTGCGCGCGCCCCTTTAACCGAACGGATTTCATCGAGATGAACGACGAAACGCAAGATTCGCAACAAGATTCGCAAATTGGCGGCGAAACCGATACCCAGGCTAATGCCCAGGCTGATATCGAGGCTGATGCCCAGGCCAACGTCCAGGCCAACGTAGAGACCGCCGCCGAGCCTGATCCGGCGCTGATCATCAAAGAACTGAACGACAAACTGCTGCGCGCCATGGCCGAGGCCGAAAACACCCGGCGCATCGCGGCGCGGGAAAAGGCCGATGCGGCCAAATACGCGGTCACCAATTTTGCCCGCGATATCGTGCGCGTGGCCGATAACTTAGGTTTTGCGATGATGAGCGTGTCGCCAGAGGCGCGTCTGGCCGACCAAAACCTGGAAAACCTCTACGTCGGCATTGAAATGACGATGAAAGAGCTGTTGAGCGTCTTTGAAGCCCAGGGCATCAAGCCGGTGCCCGCCGAAGGCCAGCCGTTCGACCACAATATCCACGAAGCCGTCAGCCAGATGGAAGATACCAGCGTTCCGGCCAATACCGTGATGAAGGTGATCCGCGCGGGCTTTACCATCCAAGACCGCCTGTTGCGCCCCGCCCAGGTGATCGTGTCCACCGGCGGCGTTAAAACCGAAGCGGCAGGTGAGGCGGGCGAAACCGCGCCGGAAGGCGGGCAAAAGGCCCCAAACGCCTACGAACAGGGCGGCCAGGGTTCCGGTCAGGCTGTGAACGAGGAAATTTAAGGCGAAAGTTGAAAAAGGCCTAATTTCGACCGGATTCTTTAGCGGCTGCATGTTGCGCAACGAAAAATACAGGCCTATATACCCAGCGGCGCGAGCAAACGCGCCAATTTAGAGAAAACCCAGTTTAGAGAAAACCCTGAGGGGACCGAAACCCGGGCGCTGCAAAGGCCAAGAGATTGGGTTATTAAGGTTCGCCTAAGACGGAGATAAAGACATGAGCAAGGTTATCGGTATCGATTTGGGCACCACGAACTCGTGCGTGGCCATTATGGAAGGTTCGGAAGTCAAGGTTCTGGAAAATTCCGAGGGCGCGCGCACCACGCCGTCGATGGTGGCGTTCACCGAATCCGGGGAACGTCTGGTCGGGCAATCGGCCAAACGCCAAGCGGTGACCAACCCTGAAAATACCTTGTTTGCGATCAAGCGCCTGATCGGGCGGCGCTACAACGATCCGCTGACGGAAAAAGACAAAGGTTTGGTGTCTTACAACATCGTCAACGGCGACAACGGCGACGCGTGGGTTTCCGCGCATGGCAAGACCTACAGCCCGTCGCAGATCTCCGCCTTCATCTTGCAAAAAATGAAAGAGACCGCCGAAAACTATCTGGGCGCTACGGTGACTCAGGCGGTCATTACCGTTCCGGCGTATTTCAACGATTCTCAGCGCCAGGCCACCAAGGATGCGGGCAAGATCGCCGGCCTTGAAGTGCTGCGCATCATCAACGAACCGACCGCCGCGGCGCTGGCCTATGGCTTGGATAAAAAAGAAGGCGGCGTGGTCGCGGTTTATGACTTGGGCGGCGGCACCTTCGATATTTCCATCCTGGAAATCGGCGACGGCGTGTTCGAGGTGAAATCCACCAACGGTGACACCTTCTTGGGCGGCGAAGATTTCGACCACACCATCGTCGAATATCTGGCCGATGAATTCAAAAAGGACCAGGGCATCGATCTGCGCAAAGATCGTCTGGCGTTGCAGCGTCTCAAAGAGGCGGCGGAAAAAGCCAAAATCGAACTTTCCAGCTCGACTCAAACGGACGTCAACCTGCCGTTCATCACCGCCGACGCCACCGGGCCGAAGCACTTGAACGTCAAAATGACCCGCGCCAAGTTGGAAACCTTGGTGGGTGATTTGATCCAGCGCACCGTCGGCCCGTGCAAGGCCGCGATCAAAGACGCCGGCGTCAAACTTTCCGACATTGACGAAGTGATCTTGGTCGGCGGCATGACCCGCATGCCCAAGGTGCAAGAATTGGTGAAAGAAATCTTTGGCCGCGAACCGCACAAGGGTGTGAACCCCGACGAAGTGGTCGCCATCGGCGCCGCCATTCAGGGCGGTGTGTTGAAGGGCGAAGTCAAAGACGTGTTGCTGCTCGACGTGACCCCGCTGTCGCTCGGCATCGAAACGCTGGGCGGTGTGTTCACCCGTCTGATCGATCGCAACACCACCATTCCGACGCGCAAATCCCAGGTGTTCTCCACCGCCGAAGACAATCAGCATGCCGTCACCATTCGGGTGTTCCAGGGCGAACGTGAAATGGCCGCCGATAACAAATTGCTCGGCCAGTTCGACCTGATGGGCCTGCCGCCCGCACCACGTGGCATGCCGCAAATCGAAGTCACCTTCGACATCGACGCCAACGGCATCGTCAACGTGTCGGCCAAAGATAAAGCCACCGGCAAAGAACAGCAGGTTTCCATCCAGGCCTCGGGTGGTTTGGGCGATGCCGATATCGAACGCATGGTGAAGGACGCCGAAGAACACGCTGAAGAAGATAAAAAGCGTCGCGCGTTGGTCGATGCCAGGAACCATGCCGAAAGCCTGATCCACGACACCGAAAAGAACGTCAAGGAATACGGCGACAAGGTTTCGCCCGACGATAAAGCGGCCATCGAAGCCGCCCTCGCCGATGCCAAGGCGGCCATGGAAGATGCCAATATCGACGCCGAAGGCCTCAAGGCCAAAACCGAAACGTTGACCCAGGCGGCGATGAAATTGGGCGAAGCCATGTACAAAGCGAGCCAGGCCGAAAGTGCTGGTGGCGCTGATGCCGGTGCGACCGGCGGCGCTCAGGAACAGGCCAAAGACGACAACGTGGTTGATGCCGACTTTGAAGAAGTCGATCCCGATCACGGCAAGAAATAAAGGTTTTTCCGGCGCGGAAAAATAGCCATAGGCGACATGCCCGGACGGAAGTTCGGGCATGGCCGTCTGTGAGGCGGGGCAGAGATGGCCGGGTTAAGCCCGGTCATGACAGAGTGGAAAACGGGCGATGGCGAAGCAGGATTATTACGAGCTGCTTGGAGTCTCGAAAAGTGCGGACGCCGACGAGATCAAAAAGGCGTACCGCAAACTCGCCATGAAATATCATCCGGACCGCAACCCGGATGACAAAACCGCCGAACAAAAATTCAAAGACGTCAACGAAGCGTATGAAGTTTTAAAGGACGAAGAAAAACGCGCGGCTTATGATCGCTTCGGCCATGCCGCCTTTGAACAAGGCGGTCCGGGCGGTCCCGGTCGTGGTGGTTTTGAAGGCTTCAGCGGTGGCGGCTTCGCCGACATTTTTGAAGAAATGTTTGGCGGCGGCGGCGGTGGTTTCGGCGGTGGGCGTGGACGCGGCGGCGCGGAACAAACCGGGCGCGGCTCGGACCATCGGTTTAATTTAGACATCACGCTGGAAGAAGCGTTCCACGGTAAAAATACCGAAATCCGCGTGCCGGGCTCGACGCAGTGCGACGAGTGCAAAGGCACGGGCGCGACCAAGGGTTCCGCTCCGGTCAAGTGTTCGACTTGCGGCGGCGCGGGCCGGGTGCGCAGTCAGCAGGGTTTCTTCACGGTGGAACGCACCTGCCCATCGTGTCACGGCCAGGGCCAAGTGATCAAAGACCCGTGTCGTAAATGTTCGGGCACCGGGCGGGTGAGTAAAGAAAAAACCCTCAACGTCAACATCCCCGCCGGGGTCGAAACCGGCACACGCATCCGCTTGTCGGGTGAAGGTGAGGCGGGATTGCGCGGCGCGCCTGCGGGGGATTTGTATATTTTCTTGAACGTGCGTCCGCACCGTATTTTTCAGCGCGACGGCGCCAACATCCATGTGCGCGTGCCGGTGCCGATGACCACCGCGGCGCTGGGCGGCAGCATCGAAGTGCCCACCGTGGATGGCGCACGCGCGCGCATCACCATTCCCGCAGGCACTCAATCGGGTCAGCAGTTTCGTCTGCGCGCCAAGGGCATGAGCATGTTGCGCACCAATTCACGCGGCGACATGTTTGTTGAGCTGAGCGTGGAAACGCCGATGAACCTGACCAAAAAACAAAAAGAATTGATGGAACAATTCCGCACGGAAGGTGGCGACGAAAATGCCCACAGCCCCGAATCCGGCGGTTTCTTTTCCAAGGTCAAAGAATTGTGGGAAGACCTGAAGGACTGAGTTGTCCTTCAGGCTCTCCAACCGCTCAATTTAACGGGCTGTCGTTTCTCTCCGCGATCAGCGCCAGCGATGCCCAATAATCTCCGGCGCGGCGTTTGCGAATGCCGCCGCTGATGATGTTCAGTCGTACATCATTACAGCCTTCCCGCCGTTGCCATTTCAGCAGCCCCTCGCGCAGCATCGTCACCCGGTCACGGATGACTTTTTTGCCATGCACACAATCGGCCATGGTGGAAAAAATCACCGCGCCAAATTGTAAGGTGTTGCCTTCCACACCGCCGCTCAACAAACCGATGATGCGCCGGGCATCGGGTTTAAGGGTGCTGAGTGTTTGCACGTCGCGTTTGACCTCGAACGCGGCACGCGGTTCTTTGCTGGCGGCCCAGCACATTAAAATGTCGCAGCGGCCCCCGCGCCGTCGTCGGTCGATGGGTTCGATATCGTGGCCGCGCGCGGCCAGCCGCGCTTGGTCCAACTGAAATTCCAGCCACGTCATATGGTTGGGTGCGGCCTGATGCAGTTTCTCCGCAATGTTGGTGGCCAGCATGTATTCTGGCGCGCGGGCAAACGGTAAGGCATTGCCCGTTTGTTTGGAAAATTTTTGTTCCGCCAATTGCAGGCCGCCAAATGCCGCACGGATAAGCTTCTGCTTGGATATGCGATTCATTATTTCCCCCAAAAGTTGATGATGTATAAGTGTTGATCCATGTATGGTTTAAACCAATACGTGCATTTTGTCCCAGGGCTTAATGGGAACTTCATTTGGGCAAGGGTGTGGCATTTGCCGTGACTTGGTGTTAATCATCGAAACAGACGCAGTATTTTGGCCAAAGACGGATGAAGTTGATGAAAATCGCAATTGTCGGCGCCGCCGGGCGCATGGGGCGCATGTTAATCAGCGCGATCGTGAAGGCCGAGGGCGCGGAGCTGGCGGGCGGCGTGGAAATGACGGGCCATCCCGACATGGGCCGCGACTTGGGCGAACTGGCGGGCTTTGATGCGTGCGGCGTGGCGCTCACCTCCGATACCCGCGCTTTGTTTAAAGCCGCCGACGTCATCATCGATTTTACCGCGCCCGCCGCGACCGTGGCGCATGCCGCGCTGGCCGCCGATATGGGCACATGTTTGGTGATCGGCACCACCGGGCTGGATGTGTCGCAGCAAGCTGTCATTGATCGTGCGGCGCAAAAAACCGCGCTGGTGCAGGCGGCCAATTATTCGGTCGGCGTGAATGTGCTGTTGGGTTTGGTCGAGCAGGTGGCGCGTATTTTGCCCGAGGCTTACGACATCGAAATTTTGGAAATGCACCACCATCACAAAGTAGACGCACCCTCCGGCACCGCGTTGGCCTTGGGCCGTGCGGCGGCGGCGGGGCGTAACGTCAATTTGGACGACGTCGCCGACAAGGTGCGCGACGGCATTACCGGCGCACGCCGTTTGGGTGACATTGGTTTTGCCACCTTGCGCGGCGGCGACGTGTTTGGCGACCACACGGTGATGTTTGCTGGAACGGGTGAACGCCTTGAGATCAGCCACAAGGCTTCATCGCGCGAAAATTTTGCTTCGGGCGCGGTACGCGCCGCCCTGTGGGTGGGGGGGCAAAAGCCGGGCCTCTATTCGATGAAAGACGTGTTGGGCTTCGCCTAGTGTCTTACCTCAGAAATACGTTACACGTAATTTCTGAGGTAAGCAGGTCACTAGAGGCACTTTTTGCTAGATTTAATGTCGAGCAATCCTCTGTACCGACGGGCGACATCAGACAGGGCAACCGTACCGGATGGATAGATCATGCCAAGGCTTGACCATCTTATTGCTCCGGTTGCCGATATTAATTCTTTGGCTTCCGCTTCAGTTTTCACCTCGTTCATAAAGTCCTTGGCTTCATCAATCTGAACTTGGAGAGCCACACACTTAACATTGTATTCCTCGGTAGGGCGGCCATCAATCAAGGTGGCCTGAGACCACTGATCCGCCATTGATTGTGCCTTTTGTCTAGATGTTTGGTCGAGAGCGCTTCGAAGCACCTCTGCTATGCTCAATCCCGCTTCACTGCCCCGTCCAGCGGCAATACTGGCCCACCTGAGTGCGGAAACTTGATTTTTAGGAACACCCCAGCCTTCCGCATACATACCGGCGACTACATATTGGGCGTTCCATTGATCTTGCTCAGCGGCTTTAAGGAGATAGCCGAAGGCCCGCTCGGGGTCTTTTGGAATGCCACCCAATCCAGATCGAAGGATAAGTCCCATTTGTAATTGGGCCAAGGCACTGCCACCATCTGCGAGAGGGGTAAGCTCCCCAACACGGGCCGTATAATCTTCCGCCGCCGCTTCTTTTGTGCCCGCGCGTACATTCGTAGCGACAAGGGTAAAAAACACAATGGGAAGAACGAGTAAACGCTTCATCTAGGAATGCCTCATAGTTGTTATGGGTGGCAGCTTATCACAACCATGAAGGAAATAAAGGTGTTGGGCATCAAGGAAAACGTGGAGATGTTTAAAAGCAAAAGCTCGCTGTTGAAGACGTCTGCATTGGGTCATAAGCAGACATCCACGCCGGACGCCCGGTATGGTTGCTTTGCTGGCAATAGCGGAAATTTGGCGGGGTTTACCTGTTCTTTGCCGTGCCGCCAGTTGCCTTGCGGCCTTCCGCGCTTTTTGATTTTTCCCCGGTCTGGCCTTTAGCTCTTTTGACCTAAGGCGCCGACGTTCCAGCGCTGCACGATCAGCGGTTCGTTATGGCCTTTGACGTTCAGGCTTTCGGCGGCCTGGAAGTCATTGTCTTGATCGGTGTTTTGGCCAGTGCTTGGGCCAGTGTTTTGCGCCGCCGCGACGGTAGCGGCATCGACCACGATCTCACCCGCGCCCGCCTGCGAACAAAGCCGTGCACACATATTGACGCTGTCGCCGATCACCGTGAAGTCACGCCGCGACTTTGGCCCGATCGCGCCGGAAATGACCTGCCCGGTATAAATGCCGATGCCCAAACCGCGCGCCAGGGAAGCGCGCCGCACCGCATCCAAAATGGCTTTGGCGGCATCGATGGCGCGCCGCTCCGCGTCCTTGCCTTCAAAGCGCACCAGCAGCGCATCGCCGATCATTTTGTCCACGTCGCCGCCGAACTCGCTAACGATCTTGACCTGAATGGTCATCAGGTCGTTGAGGAAAAACACCACCCGCTCCGGCGGGTTGTCTTCGGCAAAACTGGTGAAGTCGCGCACATCGGAATGAAACAGCGTACAGGTCATTTTAAGCGACGGAATGGTATCCATATCGTGGGCATTACGCGCGGCCTTGATCGCGCTTGACGAAACGAAGGTCTCCAACCGTCGGCTCAACTGGCCGATGGCGGCGGTACGCTGGTCGATATCGCCCTGGGCGCGGCGCACCAAGACGCCCAAGCCCAACATGAGCACGATCTGCAGCGCGACCGGCACGGCAATGGCGGGTAGGGCGGTTTCCAAAAGCAAGGTGTCCAGATAACCGACTTCTTCATAAACTTCGAAGATGGCGCGCAGGTTTCCATCAACGTCCAGATAGGGAATATAAATCTCATAGGCCAGCGTGCCGTCGCCTGCCGTTTTGCGCACCAAGGCCGGCTGATCGCTGAGGATAACCTGGCGTAGCGATGGCGCGGTTTCCACTTTGCCGATATTGCCCGGATTGATGTCGTAGATGACGGTGCCCGTGAGGTCGTAAACTTTGAGGCTGATGAGTTTTTGGCGCTCGACCTGTTCATTGAAAGCGATGCCGAGTTCATCGAGATGTTCCGGTGTCGCTTTGCCCGTGATGAATGCATTCCAGGCGTCGGGCGAGCCGTCTTGGAGCACATCGACAATGACCTCGGAACGAATTTGCGCTTGTTCGAGATAGATGTGCTGGGTGACTTGATCGAAGGCAAACCACAACAGGCCGCTCAGCAGCACCAGCAAAAAGAAGATGGCGGGCACGACGCGGGTATAATAATTGCGCTTAAGCGGATACGGCTCGCCAATGGCGTGGGGCGTTTGCGCAATGGGCGCGGGGGAGCTTACAGGAGAAGGCGCGGGGGAGGTCACAGGGGAGATCATGGGGGGCACACTTGTGTGTTGTTATTGATGTCACAAGCGTGCCACAAGCGATGGGCTGCATACAATACAATTGAGAGCCCAGCGAGATGCCAAGGGAGATGCTTAGGGCTATTGTTCCTTTTGTGCGGCTGCGACCCTAAAGCGTTGCAGCACATCGTTGAGCTTCCACGCGGTGCGGTCTTTTTCCGAGGCTGATAAAAAACGCCCGATTTCAATCGCCTCGCCATGGCTGCGAATTTCCAGCGCGGCGTTTTGGGTGGGCGAGCCGGAAAAATCCGCATGCGCCCAATAGGCGGGAAAGACCTTGCTTTCTTCGCGGCCCAATTCGCGGCGGTGAACGGTAATGTCTTTGGCAGTGATTTCGACCGTTTCCACCACGTCGGTGCGGCGCATGAAAATGTGCACCAGGGCGGCGATAAAGATAAATTCGCCGCCAAAAAAGCCGATGATCGGCCAGCCGCCCATGTAGGTGATCAAGACGCCTGCGCTGAACCAGATCACCGCCAATACGCCGCACAGCGTATAAGCCACGCGCGGATCGGCGCTGCGCCTCGGGCGCAACGTCATGACCAAGGCCTTCAGCCCATTTTGGTCGCGTTCCTGTTCGGTAATGTCGATGGTTCTCATGATACTATAATATGTGACAATATCGCCCGGCAATTTCCAGTAAAAAATATGACGAAAAGCGGGTACGGTAAGGCCATGACAGTCATGAACAAAACAGCCATGAACAAAACAGGCGTGCAGGAGTTTTTCACCCGGCTTCGCGCGCACAATCCAGAGCCCAAATCCGAATTGAACTGGACCAACCCCTATACCCTGGTGGTGGCGGTGGCCCTGTCGGCGCAAGCCACCGATGTGGGTGTAAACCGCGCCACCGAAAAATTGTTCAAGATCGCCGACACGCCGCAAGCCATGCTGGCGCTGGGGCTGGACGGCCTTAAACAGCACATCAAAACCATCGGGCTGTATAACAATAAGGCCAAAAACGTCATCGCGCTCAGCCGTATGCTGGTTGACGAATTCGGCGGCCAGGTGCCGCGCGATCGTGCCTTGCTGGAGCGCTTGCCCGGAGTTGGGCGCAAAACCGCTAACGTGGTGCTCAACGTATGCTGGCATGAGCCGACCATGGCGGTGGATACGCATATTTTTCGTGTCGCCAATCGCACTGGGCTGGCGCCGGGAAAAACACCGCTGGCTGTGGAACAAGCCTTGTTAAAGCAAATTCCGCAATCCTTTATGGTCCATGCGCACCACTGGCTAATCTTGCACGGGCGGTATGTGTGCAAGGCACGCAAGCCCGATTGCGCCAATTGCATCGTTAGCGATTTATGTGCTTACGACGCCAAGATTTGCTGAAGCGCTTGACCATTTTATGGAGGGTACAAACAGTGCTGTAGGTGGTATGCGCCGAGGTATATAATGGGACCTGTCATTAAGACCCAAAAAGCGCCCCGCAATTTTCCGCAATAAGGGCAAAACGCTATGCTCTATGAATATGATAAACGCTCCGTCACCGGTCATTCGGAAATTGATCGCCTGCATGTTGAAATTGCTGATCAATCCCGTCGTTTGGCGGCATTGCTTAAACAACCAGCCGGATTTGATGAAATCTATGACTCCTTCATGCAATTGCAAGATGTCTTGCGGGTGCATTTCAATGTGGAAGAGCACGATATGATGCTGTTGGAGCAAAACGACGAAGTGCGTGACCACTTTCGCCGCCATAAAGAAAACCACAAGCTGTTTCGCGATTTGCTGACCTATGGCGAAGAACAGTTCGAAAAAAACCGCGCCATGGGCAAGGTGCCGAACGTGCTGGGCCTGATTCCGCAAGAATATTTTGAAGAGCTTAAAAACATCGATCAGGAAATGAGCGCTCTGTTCGCCAAATATGATCCTCAAAAATCTGCGTCAGCTTAATTGGACATTACATCAATCTTGCAGCACGGTTAAACAGTGCTCGCGATCCGTATTGTGGCCGTTGCTATCGCGCGCATCGAAATGCAAGATGCGCTTGGGCGCGGCGGCGTTGCTTTCGTCGGCATATAAAAAGACGTTCAACATGCATTGATGGTTTTTGTACTGCCACAGGCTGGCCACCCGGTCGGCGCGCCTAAAGGTCGGATGGCCCAAATGCGCCACCAGCCAAGCGTCGTTTTGACCGAGCAATTGCTGGGCGGTGACTTTGATTTTGGCAGGCCCGCCCGCAGGCGGTTGATCGGCCGTCGCATAGTGTGTTGCGGTGGTTTGGGCGGCGGTGGTGGCGCGTGGGCGTTCTTCGTCCGGCCCTGCGGCGCAGGCAGACAGGGTGATCAGCAGGGCGGCCAGGGTCAAAAAGCGCATGGTTTAGCCCCCCATCTTGTCGTCGGTCAGGTTGGTGGAGGGGGTGCGTAACGCCACTTTGCCGCGATCGTTTTGGCCTGTTTTATCCTTCAGGCCGTCCTTGGCGCGCCACGCTTCGAACAGATGGACGGTGGCGGCGGTGGCGATGATCGGCGCGATGACGTTGAGGATGGGCACGGTGAGCATGAAGGCAAAACCCACACCGGCAATGAACAGCGATGTTTTCCAGCGCTGGCGCAAGGCCTCGGCGTCGCTTGCACAAACGCGCCGCAGGGCGACCATTTCAAAATATTCGCGGCTCAGCAGATAGCCGTTGAGGGCGTAATAAACGAACGGAAACAGCGGCGGGATGAACAGTAAGGGCAGGCACAACAGGTTGAGGCCCACGGTCACGCCCAAAAACTTAAGTGTCGGCCCTAGATTTTCGGCAAAACTCTGCCCCGGTGCGATGGCTAGGTGCGGGTAATGGCGTTGCTCGACCGCCCCGACCACCCGGTCCAGCATCAGCGCGCCGACGGCGGTGACCACGGCGGGGAATAAAAGCCAGGTGAAAATGAGCGTGGCGAAGCCGCCCAGCACATCGACCAGACCCTCCAGCCAGCCTAAGGTAAAGAGGACCGTCGAGCCGAGCGTGAACCAAACGACGAGCAAAAGGCCGATGAAAATGGCCCCCGACCAAGCGATCGAGGCCAAGATCACCGCGCGGGTGCGGGGATCGGCCAATTGCTCGAAGCCCTTGAAATACGCGGATATTATACGGCCCATCGGCGAAATCTCCCAGGGGGGTTCAAGTGGCGTTGCAAGTGGCCTTGCAAGCCGGGCCCCATTCCATCTTAGATTTTTTCGGCCCAAAAGAGATAGCGGGCTTGACCCGGCGGCGCAAGGGGCTGGGGCGCAGGGGTGACGGGTGCATTCGATAAATGCCCACGGCCCTTGCTCTTAAGCCCGGCATGGCTATACTGCGCGCCAATTGGGGGCCTTCCGGGTGGAGGGCCTTTATACTTAATTGCTAAGGAGACGCAAAATGGACGCGCGGTTTGACGTGGTCGGCATCGGCAACGCCATCGTGGACGTGCTGGCTCACGCCGACGACGCCTTTTTGGCGCGCCATTCCATGACCAAGGGTACCATGGCGCTGATCGATGCTGAGACGGCGGATCGTCTTTATGGCGATATGGCCCCGGCCATCGAATGTTCGGGCGGCTCGGCGGCCAATACCATCGCCGGCCTGGCGAGCTTGGGCGGGCGTGGCGCATTTATCGGCAAGGTTAAAAACGACGAGCTGGGCAAAGTCTTTCATCACGACATCGAAGCCATCGGGGTGCATTTTCCGACTACGCCCGCGACCGACGGCATCGCCACCGCGCGCTGCCTGATCAACGTCACGCCGGACGCCGAACGCACCATGAGCACCTTTTTGGGCGCGTGTGCCGAGCTTGGCCCCGATGACGTCGACGAAGACGTGGTGCGTGCTTCCAAGGTGATCTACCTCGAAGGCTATTTGTGGGATCGTGAGGAAGCCAAGGCCGCGTTTGTGCGCGCCGCCGAATTGGCGCATGACGCCGGGCGCGAAGTGTCGTTGTCGTTGTCCGATGCGTTCTGCGTCGATCGCCACCGCCACAGCTTTTTGGAGCTGGTGGAAAATCACGTCGATATCCTGTTCGCCAACGAAGACGAAATCTTGTCGCTCTATCAGGTGGACAGTTTCGACGAAGCCCTGCAACACGTGCGCGGCCACTGCAAGATCGCGGCGCTGACCCGTTCGGCCAAGGGCTCGGTGGTGATCCACGGCGACGACGTGCATATCGTTGATGCCGAAAAAAACATCAAGGTCATCGACACCACCGGTGCGGGCGATGCTTATGCCGCTGGATTTTTGTTTGGCTACACCAACGGCCATGCCGACGACCTGGCGCACTGCGCGCGGCTGGGCGGCATTGCGGCGGCGGAAATCATCAGCCACTTCGGCGCGCGTCCCGAAACGCCGCTGAACGAAGTGGTGCAACAGAAGTTAGGATAAACGGACGCTTCGTTCAAAACCGTTATTCCCGCGTCAGCGGGAATCCAGCCAGCAGATTTGGCAGGGCGCGATGGGGGCCTGGACCCCCGCTTTCGCGGGGGTGACGAACGGAGTTTATAAGTTACATTGAAACAAGGCATACGCCTGATTAAGGACACACCCCGATGAACATTCGCAACATTGCGATTATCGCTCACGTTGACCATGGCAAAACCACGCTGGTGGACGTGCTGTTAAAACAATCCGGCACCTTTCGCGACAATGAAAGAGTGACGGAACGCGCCATGGATTCCGGCGAGCTGGAACGCGAGCGCGGCATTACCATTACCGCCAAGCCGACCTCGGTCGAATGGAAAGGCTCGCGCATCAACATCGTCGACACCCCGGGTCACGCCGACTTCGGCGGCGAAGTGGAACGCATCTTGAGCATGGTCGACGGCGTGTTGTTGTTGGTCGACGCCGCCGAGGGCGCGATGCCGCAAACCAAGTTCGTCACCGGCAAGGCGCTTAAATTGGGCCTGAAACCCATCGTCGTGGTCAACAAAGTCGACAAACCCGAACAGCGCGCTTATGAAGTGCAAGACGAAATTTTCGATCTGTTCAGCGCGCTTGATGCCACGCCCGAACAGCTCGACTTTCCGACCATCTTCGCGTCGGCCAAAAACGGTTGGGCGGCGGCGGAACCGGAAGGCGCGCAAGTCAATATGGACATCATCTTCGATACCATCTTGCAATACGTGCCCGCGCCGAAGGTGATCATGGATGCGCCGTTCTCGATGCTCGCCACCACGTTGGAATACGATCACTTCTTGGGCCGTGTGCTTACGGGCCGGGTGCATTCGGGTACCGCCAAACCGGGCATGTCGATTAAGGCATTAAATCGCGAAGGTGAACTGATTGAACAAGGCCGCATCACCAAGCTGCTGGCGTTTCGCGGGCTTGAACGCGTTCCCGCCGACGAAGTGCATTCGGGCGATCTGGTCGCCATTGCGGGTCTGGCCAAGGCGACCGTGGCCGATACCATTTGCGACATGGCGGTGAACGCAGCCCTGGAATCCCAGCCGGTCGATCCGCCCACGTTGTCGATGATGTTTGCGGTCAACGACAGCCCGCTGGCCGGCACCGAAGGCACCAAGGTCACCAGCCGCATGATCCGCGATCGTCTGTTTTCCGAAGCCGAAGGCAACGTCGCGCTGCGCATCACCGAGTCTGAAAACAACGACGCTTATGACGTTGCCGGTCGTGGTGAATTGCAGTTGGGCGTATTGATCGAACAGATGCGCCGCGAAGGGTTCGAACTTTCCGTGTCGCGCCCGCGTGTGGTGTATCAGGAAATCGATGGCAAGCGTCACGAGCCGTTGGAAGAAGTCACCATCGACGTCGATGAAGAATATTCCGGCATCGTGGTCGAAGCGCTGTCGTTGCGCAAAGGCAAGATGAAGGAAATGCGCGCCGCCGGTGCGGGCAAGACCCGCATGATCTTCCACGTTCCGGCACGGGGCATGATCGGTTATTTGGGCGAATTCCTTACCGAAACACGCGGCACCGGCATCATGGCGCGTATTTTTCATTCATACGTTCCGTACTCGGGCACGTTGCCCGGCCGGCGCAACGGGGTGCTGATCTCTACCGACGCCGGAAGCTCCGTTCCGTATGCGCTGTTCAACCTGGAAGGCCGTGGACCGTTGTTCATCGGCGCCCAGGTGAAGGTCTATACCGGCATGATCATCGGCGAACACTCCCGCCCCGGCGATTTGGAAGTGAACCCGCTGAAGGGCAAACAGCTGACCAACGTGCGTGCATCGGGTACCGATGAAGCGGTGCGTCTGACGCCGCCGCGCCGCCTCAGCTTGGAACAGATGATCGCTTATATTCAAGACGACGAGCTGGTGGAAGTCACGCCGCAAAACGTTCGCATGCGTAAACGTTATTTGGATCCCAACAAGCGCAAACGCGAATCGCGCGCGATGGAAAGCTGATCGCGTAGCGTTGATGAGTGATAAAAAAAGCCCGGGGCGATTGCTCCGGGCTTTTTTGTTCAGGTGCGATTTTTTCCGATGATCCAGAGCGCGATGTAGGGAATGACGCAAAAACACCAAAAGAAAAATTCGTACACGCCAAACATCATATAGAGCACGAGATCATAGGATTCACGGGTGATGGGCAGAATGCTGTTGTGCAATGCATACCAACCATCGACGTTGACGGCAAAAAGAACGACTGAAAACACCAGCAGACCGCCGGTGAGAAGGGTACACCATTTGAAAAAAGCGGTGAGGGTTCGCAGATCCATCACATATCTCCTTTGCCAATCGCTGAGATAGGGGGCGTTATCATGATAACACAAGGTGGCGGTGCGGGGGTGACGATTGCGTAGGATGTGGCGTAAACTCCCCCCATGCTGCACGTCACCGACACGATTGAAATCAATGAGGACGAATTGGAGGAGAGCTTCATTCGTTCTCCCGGCGCGGGTGGGCAGAACGTTAATAAGGTTTCCACCGCGGTGCAGTTGCGCTTCGACGCCCGCCACTGTCCGGCTTTGGATAATGCGGTATTTTTGCGCCTCAAACGCCTGGCCGGATCGCGTATGACCCAAGACGGCGTGATCGTGCTGACCGCTTCGCGTTTTCGCACCCAAGATGCGAACCGCAAAGACGCGCGCGCCCGGCTGGTCGAATTGATCACCCAAGCCGCCGTGCCGCCCAAACGCCGCCGCGCCACCCGGCCCACGCTGGCGTCCAAAGAGCGCCGGGTCGAAAGTAAAAAACGTTCCGGCGAGATCAAAAAAACCCGTGGGCGTGTACGCCCTAATCATGACTGAAGCCTAAGCACGCCACCTTCGCCGCCGCGCGCGGGAAAA
Organism: Rhodospirillales bacterium; assembly: GCA_024653965.1. Taxonomy (GTDB): domain Bacteria; phylum Pseudomonadota; class Alphaproteobacteria; order Rhodospirillales; family Magnetovibrionaceae; genus JANLGW01. The sequence goes on along the minus strand of JANLGW010000060.1, from coordinate 1,092 downwards.
AATATTCACCACCGAGGACACAGAGTTCACCGAGGAAATATTTAACTCTGTGTTCTCTGTGCGCTCTGTGGTTTAAGTCTTTACTTCTATTGAGTAAACCGTCACCGAAACAAAAAAGCATGGAGCGGCGTTAACCCGTTCTCAAGGTGGCGCGGGCACACTGCGCTAACCCTGTGCCGAGGAACGATGACCCCCATGACTGACCCCGAGACCGATAAGGCCGACCGCTCCGAGATCGTCGAATTGCTCGATGCCAAACCGCGCCGGACGTGGGGCGAAAGTGTGCGGGCGTTTTTAAGCCCCAAGGTCATGGCGCTGCTGTTTCTGGGTTTTTCGGCGGGTGTGCCGCTTTATTTGGTGTTTTCCACCCTGTCGGTGTGGCTGCGCGAGGCCGGCATCGAGCGCACCACCATCGGCTTTTTCAGTTGGGCGGCGCTGGCCTACGGTTTTAAGTTCATCTGGTCGCCGCTGATCGACCGCCTGCCGGTGCCGCTGCTGGCCAACATGCTGGGGCGCAGGCGGGCGTGGTTGTTGTTGGCGCAGGCGGGCGTTATTTTAAGCCTTTGTTTCATGGCGTTGACCGATCCCGTGCAGCACCTGACCGCCATGGCGTTGGGCGCGGTGGCTTTGGCGTTTTGTTCCGCCACGCAAGACATCGTGATCGACGCCTATCGCATCGAAAGCGCCGATGAAGACCTGCAAGGCCTGATGTCGGCAACTTACATTGCGGGCTATCGATTAGGCATGTTGGTGGCGGGCGCGGGCGCGCTGGAGCTGGCGGGATTGTGGGACGTGATCGAAGGTTACGACTATAGCGCCTGGCGCGGCACTTATTTCGCCATGGCTGGGGTGATGATTGCTGGCGTGCTCACCACGCTGGTGGTGGACGAACCGCCATACCGTAAACCCAACGGCTTGGGCCTGAAAACGGGCCAAGATTACGCGCGTTTTATCGCTTTGTTCGCCCTGGTGGCGGCGGTATTCGCGGGTGCTTTTGCGCTTTTTCCCGATGTCTCGCATGGGCTGGCCGAGGCCTTGGGCCAAAGTACCGCCGAGTTTGCCGCCGGGGCGCTGCGTTTGGGCGGGGCGCTG
>JANLGW010000045.1 GCA_024653965.1 Rhodospirillales bacterium | reverse complement strand
AGGCTGAAGGCGTTGTTCATCGGGGGGCCTCGGGTCAGTTGGGATCGGGGAAAAGCAATATAACCCTAAAATAGGAATAATGTCAAGATATTTCAGGCGGACTTTGCGCCTACTGACAGCGCGGCCATCCGGCATTATGCTGCGCCCCGAAATATGCGGATGGAGGGGGCATCGATGAGCGACCGGGGCGGTAATTTTTTGAAAGAACTCGAAGGTTCTGGATTTTTAGATCAAGTCGGCACCTTGCAGTCGGCCCTGTCCAAATTGTCCGAAGATATTTCCACCATCGGCGATCACGCCACGCAGCGCCTTGATGAGGTGGAAAGCATTGCGGCCCACGTCATGGCCATCGAAGCCGTGTTGGCGGTGATGTTGAAATCCCATTCCATCGACCCCGAAGAACTGCGGGCCGAAGTTACCGCGCGCACCCGCGTATTCAGCGACGACCCCAACGGCAGCCCCACCGTTCAAGCCGTGGCGGCAGACATTATCGGCGTGAGTTATAGTTAGGCCGTACCCGACCACGGCCTAGGCTTTCCCCCTTTTCATTGTGTCTTAATAAGCGCCCGATCATAATGGCCTTATTTGCCACCGCGATGGTGGTGGGCAATGCCTGGGGAAAATGGGGGGCATTTTGGATATCGAACTTAAAACCGCGCAATTGTTGGTGTCGCGCATTTGTCACGATCTGGCGGGCGGCATCAGCGCGTTAAGCACCGGTGCGGAGCTGTTGGCCGAAGAAGGCGGCATGCCTGACGACGAAGCCCTGGAGTTGATTTCGTCCAGCGCCCGTCAATCGACGCGCCGCTTGCAGTTTTTGCGTGTCGCGTTCGGCCAGGGCGGGGGCGAAAACGACAACATTTCCCTGGCCAATTTACGCACCCTGACGCAAGGCCAGTTGGAGGGCGGTCGGGTTTCGCTGGCCTGGGAACAAGATGATGAGCGGATTTCGATCGGCGCAGGTAAGTTGTTGTTGAATCTCTGTTTAATCGGTTCCGAGGCGCTGCCGCGGGGCGGCGTCTTGCAGGTGAACTCGGGTCAGGTGGACGGGCAATTGGGCTTTGCCGTGCTGGCTCAGGGCGATGGCGCCCGGTTGACGCCGGAAGTGCAGCAGGCGTTGAGCGTCGATGTGGACGTCCATGATCTGACGTCGCGCACCGTAAATGCGCATTTCACCGCCGTTTTGGCGGAAAAATTGGCGGCAGACTTGGAAATTCAGACCACCGAGGGCGCAGAAGTGCGTCTGGCGGTGCTTTTCCCCCCGTCATAGGGTTTGCAGTAGGGTTTGCCAGCAGTAGGGGAAAATGTGGGTTTAACGTCTTAAGGATCAAAAATAATTTTGGATTGGGCGGATTTGGCCTGTAGTATCTAAGGTATTGGAAATGGGGGACCAGTCTGCTGGACTGCACCCCCTCTGGACGCGCGATTTATTTGCGTCGGCTCTTGTAGTTTGGGGACTGAGTTATGGACGATCTCTTAGGCGAATTCATCACCGAAACGTCGGAAAGTATCAACGAGGTCGACATGCAGCTTGTGGAGTTCGAAAAGGACCCACAAAACGAGGCGATCTTGGGAAACATTTTCCGCCTGGTCCACACCGTCAAGGGCACGTGCGGTTTCTTGGGCCTGCCCCGTTTGGAATCGGTGGCGCATGCCGGTGAAAACGTTCTCGATAAATATCGCGATAAGGCGTTGAAAGTGACGCCGGAAGGCGTGTCGCTGGTTCTCAAATGTATCGATACCATTCGCGGTCTGGTGGAAAAGCTGGCGGAAAACGGTTCCGAACCCGAAGGCGATGATGCCGAACTGATCGCGCAGTTGAATGCGCTAGCCAGTGGCGGCGGTGCGCCGACCAAGGCTCCGCCCAAGGTGGCCGCACCGGCTGCTCCTGCGGCGCCTGCGCCGACGACCAGCGCCGGTGGGTTCCCCGTGGCCGCTGAATTGCTGGCGGAATATGAAGAAGTTTCTAGCTCTGCCAAAAAAGGCCCCACCGCCAGTGCGGGCGGATTCCCTGTGGCGGCTGAACTGCTGGCGGAATACGAACAGGCAACCGGTGGCTCGTCGTCGACCATGACGGCGGAAGAAGAAGCTGCCGCCGATGCCGCCGCCGATGCCGCCGCCAATGCGGAAATGGAAGCCATGCTGGCCGAGGCCGGCGGGGCTACCGAAGCGCCGCCACCGGCCGCCAAACCGAGTGTGCCCGCCAAGGCTGCGGAAAAGAAACCCGCTGCTGCTGCTCATGACCCTGACAAAGCCAAGGGTGAGGGTGGCGCCAACGTGCAGGCATCGTTGCGTGTGAACGTGGATGTTTTGGAAAACCTGATGACCATGGTTTCCGAAATGGTGCTGACGCGCAACCAGCTTCTGCAGATGATCCGCGGCAATGAAGATAGCGAATTTACCGTTCCAATTCAACGTCTTAGCCATATCACCACCGACCTTCAGGAAGGGGTGATGAAGACCCGCATGCAGCCCATCGGCAACGCCTGGGCCAAGCTGCCACGTATCGTGCGCGATCTGGCGATTGAAACGGGCAAAAAGATCGATCTGCAGATGATCGGTGCGGAAACCGAACTGGACCGTCAGGTTTTGGATCTGATCAAAGATCCGCTTACCCACATGGTGCGCAATTCCGCCGATCATGGTTTGGAAGTTCCCGCCGACCGTTTGGCGGCGGGCAAACGCGACATGGGCACGATTACCCTGAACGCCTACCATGAAGGTGGGCATATCATCATTCAGATTAAGGATGATGGCAAAGGCCTGCCGATGGCGCGTATTCGCAAAAAAATCATCGAGAACGGGCTGGCCACTGAAGCTGAACTCGAAAGCATGACCGATCAGCAAATCCAGCAGTACATCTTTAAGGCTGGGTTCTCAACCGCCGAAAAGGTGACCAGCGTTTCGGGCCGCGGTGTCGGCATGGACGTGGTGCGCACCAACATTGAAAAAATCGGCGGCACCATCGAGTTGAAGTCGGAAGAGGGCAAAGGTTCGAGCTTTACCATCAAGATTCCGCTGACCTTGGCCATTGTGGCGGCCCTGATCGTGGAAAGCTGTGGCGAAAAATTTGCCATTCCGCAGATCAGCGTGTTGGAGTTGGTGCGCGCGTCGTCGCGTTCCGAATACAACATCGAGGTGATCAACGAAAGCCCGGTATTGCGCCTGCGCAACCGTCTGCTGCCGTTGGTGCATTTGGGCGATTTGCTTAAATTGTCGAGCGGCAAGCGCCGCAATCTGGACGATGAGACGTTCATTATCGTGGCCCAGGTTGGCACCTATACGTTCGGCATCATCGTTGACCGGGTGTTCGATACCGAAGAAATCGTGGTTAAGCCGACCGCGCCGATCCTGCGCGATATTCCGTTCTATTCGGGCAATACGATCCTGGGCGATGGCTCGGTGATCATGATTTTGGATCCGAACGGCATTGCCGGCGCGACTGGCGACGTTTCTGGCCCGGGTGAAGATACCGCAGCGAGCGAAGAAACGGGCGCCGTTAGCGGCGAAAGCGGCGAACGGGTCTCCATGTTAATTTTCCGCGCGGGCGGCAACGAATTGAAGGCTGTGCCTTTGGCGTTGGTTGCACGTTTGGAAGAAGTCGAGATGAGTTCGGTCGAAGTTTCCCATGGCGAGCACATGGTGCAGTACCGGGGACAACTGATGCCGATGGTTCCGTTCAATACCGCTCACGAGTGGAAAAAAGATGGTCGCCAGGCGGTGTTGGTGTTTACCGAACGGGATCGTTCGATGGGCTTGGTGGTCGATGAAATCGTCGATATCGTCGAAGATCGGCTGAAAGTCGAAATTACCGCCGATATGCCGGGCCTGATCGGTTCGGCGGTCATTGACGGTCGCGCGACGGATGTCGTCGATGCGGGTTATTATCTGACCAAAGCCTTTCCCGATTGGTTCGGCGGCAGCAATACGCAAGGCATGATCGCGGGCAAACGGGCCCTGTTGGTTGATGACAGTCCGTTCTTCCGCAATCTTTTGGCGCCGCTGTTGTCGGTGGCCGGTTTTAGCGTCACCACCGCAGAATCCGCAGCCGACGCCTTGACGCTTCGTGAAAAAGGCATGGAATTCGACGTCATCATCAGCGATATCGAGATGCCGCGTATGGACGGTTTTGCCTTTGCCCAGGAAGTGCGAAACGATCCGCGCTGGGGTCACGTGCCGATGGTCGCCTTGTCGGGACACGCCACAGATCAGGATTTTGCCAAGGGCAGATCCGTGGGATTCAACGATTATGTGGCAAAAAATGACCGCGAGGAGCTGATGCGCTCTTTGGCGCATACGGTATCGAACGTTACGAATTAAGCCTTTTTCGGGGCTAAGGGACGATGCCCTCGCCGGGGAATTCCGGTGGGGGCATTTTTCTGCGAAAAAGGCTTATCTTTGGCAGCATATTGCGCTATTCGTAGGTGTAGGCCATTCGCCAAGTCGGCGAGGGAGAGTAACTTTTGGGCGATAGCAGGTTGAAATGAAGTCTTGTCTCATTGTTGATGATTCCAAGGTCATCCGAATGGTGGCCAAAAAAATTCTTCAAGAGCTGAAATTTGAAACGGTTGAGGCCGCTGACGGCAAACAGGCTTTGGACGCTTGTCTGGTGAGTATGCCCGATGGCATATTGCTGGACTGGAATATGCCGGTCATGAGCGGTATCGAGTTCTTGCGTGAATTGCGCGCGGCGCCTGGCGGCGATAAACCGGTGGTCGTGTTCTGCACCACGGAAAATGATATTGAGCATATCCAAGAGGCGATTGAGGCGGGCGCCAATGAGTACATCATGAAGCCGTTCGACAGTGAAATTATTCAGGCAAAATTCACGCAGGTCGGGTTGCTTTAAGGGTGCTTAGAGTGTTGTCCGTATCGTGTATTAAAGTTGGAATTTAAACGTGGCCGATTCAATTGAGCCTGCATCCGATGCGAGCGCCATCCGGGTTATGGTGGTTGACGATTCTGCGGTGATCCGCGGTCTTATTACGCGCATGTTGGAAAGCGATCCGGAAATCAGCATCGTCGCTTCGGTCGGCAATGGCCAGTTGGCGGTGAACCAGCTTGAGCGCCATCCCAAATCCCTGGATGTCGTCATCTTGGACATTGAAATGCCCGTGATGGACGGCCTCACCGCGTTGCCGTTGTTGTTGAAAGCCGATCCCAACATCAAAGTCATCATGGCGTCGACGCTGACTAAGCGGAATGCCGAAATCAGCTTGCGCGCCTTAAGCGCCGGCGCGACCGAATATGTGCCTAAACCATCCACCGCGCGCGAACTCAGCGGCGAAAACGATTTCAGGCGGGAATTGCTCGATAAGGTTAAAAACCTGGGCATTCTTCACCGCCGCCAGACCGGTCAGCCGCCCATTGGCGCGCGTCCTGCACCTGCAGCCAAGCCGACGACGCCATTGGCGCCCGGCGCGCGCCCTGCACCCGGCGCCAAGCCTGCCGACCCAGGTACGCTGCAGCGTTGGGAACGTCGCCATCAAGAAGACGTTACACTGCGTCACGCGGGAACCGCCAAGCCGGACATTCTTACCGTCGGCAGCTCCACGGGCGGCCCGCAGGCGTTGTTCGATTTTTTTAAGGCGTTGCCCAAGACTCTCGGTTTGCCGGTGGTTCTGACCCAGCATATGCCGGCGACCTTTACGGCTATTCTGGCTGAGCATATTACCCGCATGACCGGTTGGCCGTGCGCCGAGGCGAAAGAAGGCGATTTGATCGAAGTGGGGAAAATTTTGCTGGCCCCCGGCGACTTCCACATGACCGTGGTGCAAAAAGGCCCACAGCGGGTTATTTCGCTCAATCAGGATGCTCCGGAAAACTTCTGCCGTCCGGCCGTCGATCCGATGCTGCGCTCAGTGGTGAAGGTTTATGGCGCACGGGTGATCACGGTCATTCTTACCGGTATGGGTAATGATGGCGAAAAGGGGTCGCAACATGTGATCAATGCGGGCGGCACTGTCGTCGCCCAGGATGAAAAAACATCGGTCGTTTGGGGCATGCCCGGCGCGGTCGCCTCGGCGGGTTTATGCAGCGCCGTCTTGCCCGTCCCTGAATTAGCTGGATACGTAACGAACTTCGTCAATCGGACGAAGGGATAGCCTAAGCCTGTTCGACGTCATTTCTGGAGGGCACGGCGGTGGATCCGGAACAATTTGAATATGTCCGCTCTTTGCTTTTGGAGCGTTCGGGCCTAGTGGTCACGCCTGAAAAAATGTACCTGCTGGAAACGCGCCTGTTTCCCGTGGCGCGCCGCCATGGCTGCAAAACCATCGAAGATTTGATCAAGCGCTATCGCGAACATCAAAGCGAGGCTATTGCGGTCGATATCAGCGAGGCGATGAACACGCATGAATCCTTGTTTTTTCGAGACAATGCGCCGTTCGAGTTGTTTAAAAAGACCATCGTTCCCGAGTTGCTCAAGCGTCGCGTCAACAAGAAAAAAATTCGCGTGTGGTGCGCGGCCTGCTCCAGCGGTCAGGAACCTTATTCGCTGGCCATGATTTTGGATGACCTCAGCGCCGAGTTGGCGGGCTGGCAGGTGGATATCATCGCCACCGATATTTCTCATTCCGTTTTGGAACGCGCCGCCGAGGGGGCGTTTACCCAGTTTGAGGTGCAACGTGGCCTGCCGGTGCAGTATTTGGTTAAGCACTTTACCCAGGAACATGAAACATGGCGGCTATCGAGCCGCATTCGCGAACGGGTCAAATTTCAGCATTTCAATTTACTCAGCGACCCCAGGGCGCTCGGTAAGTTCGACGTGATCTTCTGTCGCAATGTGCTGATTTATTTCGATTTGGCCACCAAGGGCCAGGTTATGGACCGGATGGTCAATGTACTGGCCGGAGACGGCGTGCTGTTTTTAGGCAGTTCGGAATCCACCATTGGCATTACCGCCAAGTTTTGGCCGGTGGTCGCTGGTCGCGGCGTGTATAAACATACAGGCGGCGCGCCGTGTTTGGTGGAAAACGGTGCTCCTTAAAACAAACAAACCCGCCGGTTGGGCGGGTTTGTTGTAGGGCTGTTTTTTGAACACATTGATAGGGGCGGATTCACGCTTTAGGTGGAAACACATAAGTGATTCCACCTAAAGCGATCCGACCCTAGGCGTGTTTGGCCTGTGAAGTTTCGGTCGGATCGCGCAGCACGTAACCGCGCCCCCACACCGTTTCGATGTAGTTATCGCCGCCGGTGGCGTCGGCCAGTTTTTTGCGCAGCTTGCAGATGAAGACGTCGATGATCTTCAGCTCCGGCTCGTCCATGCCGCCATAAAGATGGTTCAAGAACATTTCTTTAGTCAGCGTGGTGCCCTTGCGCAAGGATAACAATTCCAAGATGCCGTATTCTTTTCCGGTCAGGTGGATCGGCTGGCCCGCCACCTCGACCGTGGAAGCATCCAAGTTCACCGCCAGCTTGCCGGTCTTGATGATCGACTGGCTGTGGCCCTGGCTGCGGCGCACGATCGCCTGGATGCGCGCCATCAGTTCGGCTTTGTCGAATGGCTTGGTCAGGTAGTCGTCGGCGCCGGTACCTAGGCCTTTGACCTTGGTTTCGGCCCCGGACTGACCCGAAAGGATCAATACCGGGGTTTCGACCCGGGCATCACGCAAGCGGCGCAGAACCTCCAGGCCGTCCATATCGGGCAGCATGAGATCCAAGATGATGATGTCGTAATCATAGAGCTTACCGATCTCGAGGCCATCTTCGCCAAGATCCGTCGTGTCCACCACCATAGAGGCAGACTTCAACATCAACTCAACGCTTTGCGCCATCGCTGGATCGTCTTCAACTAGAAGCACGCGCATGCGAGCCGGACTCCCTCCGCTAAACCCCTATTAACCATAAGACGTTAACCATAGATGTAGTGCCCCTGTCAATCAATAGGCCAAGTCATGGTAGTATATTTTGCGTATTAATCTTCGTTAACGCATTGATTTAATTTACCAAGCTTTAAAGGTCCGCCGCGCATATTTATATCCATTAGAGTGTAAGGAGCGCCAAAGGCGTTCCGTGGACCGCCCGATTCGCCGAGAACCGCCGAAGACGGACAATCAAGGTCATGTGGCCCCTCGGTGAATATCGTTTCGCCCCTGGGTCATTGGGATAAGCCGTGCCCATTTATGTGAACAACATCGTCAACGAAATCGAGCGCCTGCCGGATTATGAAATCTACGGCCAGGTGGCGGCGGTGGTCGGCCTGTTGGTTGAAGTTTCGGGCGTCGAGGGGGTATTTTCCATCGGCGACCATTGTGACATCGTGGCGCGCGCCAAACGCCGCATCGCGTGCGAGGTGGTGGGCTTTCGCGAAGACCGCGCGTTACTGATGCCGTTCGGTCCGCTGGAAGGCGTGAGCTTGGGCTGTCGGGTCGAAGTCGGCGTGGCCGAGCCGGTATTGTACCCCCATCCCGATTGGCTGGGGCGGGTTATCAATGCCTTTGGCGAGCCCATCGATGGCAAAGGCCCGTTGCCCAGTGGCAATCTTGCGTACCGGATGCAGAACAATCCGCCGCCTGCGCACTTGCGCAAACGGGTCGGTGGCAAGATCGATTTGGGCGTGCGCGCCATGAACGTGTTTTTGACCTGTTGTCGGGGGCAGCGTATGGGCATCTTCGCCGGTTCGGGCGTGGGCAAGTCAACGCTGCTTTCGATGATGGCGCGCAACACCAATGCCCAAGTCAACGTTATTGGCCTGATCGGCGAACGTGGCCGCGAGGCGCGCGAATTTATCGAAGATGACTTGGGCGAAGAAGGCATGGCCCGTTCCGTGGTGGTGGTCGCAACGTCGAATGAACCGCCGTTGGTGCGCCGTCAGGCAGCCTATACGACCCTGGCGATGGCGGAATATTTTCGCGATTTGAACAATGATGTGTTGTGCCTGATGGATAGCGTGACGCGCTTTGCCATGGCGCAGCGCGAAATATCGCTTTCGGTGGGTGAGCCGCCGGCCTCAAAAGGTTACACGCCGTCGGTGTTCGCCGAATTGCCGCGTTTGTTGGAACGCGCCGGACCCGGCCAGGAAGGTCAAGGCTCGATTACCGGATTGTTCACCGTGTTGGTCGAAGGTGACGATCATAACGAACCGGTGGCCGATGCGGTGCGCGGCATTTTGGATGGTCACGTGGTGCTGGACCGCGCCATTGCCGAACGCGGGCGCTTCCCGGCCATCAATATCCTTAAAAGCGTGTCGCGCACCATGCCCGACTGCAATACCGCTGAACAAAATGCCTTAGTCAGCCGCGCCAAGAAGCTGATTTCCACCTATGACGACATGGCCGAATTGATCCGCTTGGGCGCGTACCGGCGCGGCACCGATCCGGAAGTGGATGAAGCCATTTTTTACAACGGTCCGATCGAGGCCTTTCTTAGCCAGAATAAGGGCGACTTTACCGATCTCGATAGCTGTTACGCGATGTTGGCCCAGGCGCTCAACATGGGCGGCAATGCATCCGCTGCGCCCGCCCAGGCTCCGCAGGCTCAAATCAATCCGGCCAAGCCCCTGGGCGTGGCCCAGCCGGGTTTAGCGCCGGGGCTAAGACCGGGTGCGCCGAATTAAGAATGATTGAACCGAACGACCGGGGCCGCTTCAGGGCATGGTCGCATACGTTAAAGACAACATTGAGGGTTTGAACCGTGGCCGCGAATATTAAAAGTCTGATCCGCCTGCACGAATGGAACGTGGATGAAAAACGCCGCAAATTGGGCGAACTGTTGCGCTTGCAGGCCGAGTTGATCAACCAGATCAAACGGCTTGATGAAGAACATATCCGCGAAAAAGAGGCTGCCACCCTTGACCCCACCGGGGCGGGGATTACGTACCCCAATTATGCCCATCATGTGCGCCAGCGCCGCGCCAATTTGCAAGGTTCCATCGAACAAATGGAAATCGTTATCGGCCACGCCCGCAACGAATTGCAAGAGGCCTACCAGGAACTCAAAAAATACGAAACGGTGGAAAAAGGCCGCCTGCGCCGCTACGAACTCGAACAGGCGCGGCGCGAGCAAATCCTGCTCGACGAAGTGGCGCTCAACCAGCACCGCCGTAAGGTGAAGGCGCGGGCCGGGTAGACCACCCACAGAAGTCGCACAACAACCCTTATAGGGAAGCTGAGATATGGCCAGAATTTTGATCATTGATGACGAGGCCGTTATTCGTTTTACCTTGCGTGAAATTCTCGAACAGGCGGGACACGAGGTCTTTGAGGCCGACAATGGTCAAGAGGGTGTTGACCTTCATAAACGCGAACATTTTGACCTCGTCATTACCGACATCATCATGCCGAAAATGGGCGGGCTTAGCACGATTGCCAAACTTAAGCGCACCGCCCGAGTGCCTAAAATCATCGCCATTTCGGGTGGCGGTCGGGCTGACGGCCACGATTATTTGGGCCGGGCAAGTGATCTCGGCGCCGATCGGGTGCTGGCCAAACCCTTCAATGACGGGCAACTGCTTGACGTGATTGAGGCTTGTATGAAGCCTCGGGTTTTTGAAGGAAGGCAAACCGATACGGCTGAGAGTGCTTACAAACGCTTCGTGCCCAGCGAATTTCTGAAAATGATCGGCGTCGATAGTGTTGCCCAGGTGAAATTGGGCGATCATGTCGAGCGTAAGGTTACGGTTCTTTTTTCCGATATTCGCAGTTTCACCACCCTTTCGGAAAACATGACACCCGCCGAGAACTTCGACTTTATCAATGAGTTTTTTGGCCAGTTGGTGCCGATTATCCATGAAAACGGCGGGTTGATCGATAAATTTATCGGCGATGCCGTGATGGCGCTTTTTTGCGAAAATGCCGACAGCGCCATTCGGGCTTCGCTGGCCATGTTGAAGGCCATCGATACCTTAAATGACAAACGTGCCACCGGGGTACCGTTGAAAATTGGCATCGGCATCAACACCGGCATGGTGGTGATGGGGATCGTTGGTAGCAAGGACCGTATGGAAACGACGGTGATCGGCGACACGGTCAATCTGTCGTCGCGCTTGGAATCGTTAACCAAGACATATGGCGTTTCGCTATTGATCGGCGAAACGACCTTGATCAATTTAAGGGTCCCCTCTGTGTATTCCATCCGTTTTGTGGATCGGCTTTTAGTCAAAGGGAAATTGCGCCCTCAGTCGGTTTATGAGGTTTTCGATGCCGACCCGGAAGCCTTGCGCCGGGCGAAACGCGAAACTGTGGGGACTTTTGAGAAAGCGGTTGCCTATTACCACATCAAGGAAATTGCCGGAGCCGCAGAACTCTTCAAACAATGTCTCGCGGCGTGCGCGGATGATACGGTGGCCCGCTTGTATCTTGAGCGGTGCGAGGAATTTATGCTTTCCGGCAGCCATGAGGGCACCGGCGAACTGAATGCCGACGTTGAATGGAGCGATGAGTATTTGGTCGGCATCGCCGAAGTCGATGAACAGCATCAAGAATTGCTCGCCAACATCAATCTGCTTTCTCGTCTGGTGCGCGAGGGAGATACCGGAAAGCTGCAGGATGTTTTGGATTTTCTCGGTTCGTATACGCAAAACCATTTTCAGACCGAAGAAAATTTGATGCGTCGGTACAATTACCCGTTCATCAACGAGCATCTCCATGAACATGAACGCTTCATCGAAACCTACTTAAATCTTCGCGCCGACATTGAATCCAAAAATCACGATAAATTGTTGCTGTTATTCAAAATCGACGTGTTTTTGGTCGACTGGCTGATCCATCACACCACCAAGGTCGACAAACATATGGGGAAATATATCCGTGCGATGATCGTTTCCGAGCAACAGCCCTTAACGTAGTAAACCTCTAATACCCGTTCTTGCCGTCGCAAGCGTATGATTTCTCCATCATAAAAAAAGGGAGGATACGATGAGCGGCAAAAAAATTCTGATGATTACCGGTGACTTCACCGAAGATTACGAAACCATGGTGCCTTTTCAGACCTTGAAAGCCGTGGGCCATACGGTGCATGCCGTTTGCCCAGGCAAAAAGGCGGGGGATACGGTTGCCACCTCGATACACGATTTCGAAGGCGATCAGACCTATTCCGAAAAACGCGGACACAACTTTGCCCTGAACGCCACGTTCGACGACATTAAGGCCAAGGATTATGATGCCTTGGTGATTCCCGGTGGACGTGCCCCGGAATATTTGCGGTTGAACCCGGACGTGCTGGCGGCGGTCCGCCATTTCTTTGATGCGGGCAAGCCCGTTGCGGCGATTTGTCATGGCGCGCAAGTGCTGGCGGCCGCCGGGGTGCTGAAGGGGCGAAAATGTTCCGCTTATCCCGCGTGTCAACCCGAGGTAGACTTGGCAGGAGGAATTTACGCGGACATCGCCATTGATGCCGCTGTGACCGATGGCAATCTGGTCACCGCGCCCGCATGGCCCGCGCATCCTGCATGGTTGAGCCAGTTTATGACCGTGCTGACGGCCTAAATCTCGTTGCGACGGGGGTGAGGGGAAAATTGACATGTGTAAACTGTTCATCAACGCCGATCCGGTGATGTGGGAAAGCAGCACCCGGTCATTGCGCATTGACGGTATGGTTACCAGCGTGCGGCTGGAGAATTTTTTCTGGAACACCTTAGAAGAAATCGCTGCCCGCGACGGTATGACACCGCCGCAAATGATTACGCGGCTGTATCATGAATCCATCGATGCGAAGCACGATCTGGGCAATTTCACCTCTTTCTTGCGGGTATGCTGCGGGCGTTATCTAGCGCTGCAACTGAGCGGCGACATCCCGGCCCGCGCCGACATACCCATCGCGGCGTTGGACGCGGATGCAATTTTGTCCAAAGAGGGGAAATACCACTAAAGTTTGACGGCTGGGCAGTTGACTCTAAATCCACTCCAAACGTTCGACTTGCCACTTCGCGCTTTCCCCAGAACGATGGCTGCCAATTTTTTCTTGGGATCAACCGAGAGTGTTTTTTACGCGTGTGAGCACATATCACAGATTGCAGATAAAAGTGAACTGTATGGCAGTTTTTGTGTGTAAAATTCAACTTTCAATTTGGTTGATCCTGCAAAGTCCTGGCGCTATGCCCACAGTGCGCATATAATGCACAAAACGAACGAAAGGAGCGTTTCGTGCGATTTATGACGGCTAATGATGCTAAGCGACATTTCGGACGTTTGTTGGACGAGGCGCGGCGTGAACCGATTTCCGTGCAAAAGCATGGCCGTCCGGTGGCGGTTGTGCTGTCCGTCGAAGATTACGATGATTTTGAGCGGATCAAACGTGAGCGCTTAACAGCCGAGGTGCGCGCCGGTTTGGACGAGTTGGACCGGGGTGAGGGCATGGGTGTGGATGCCGCAGGCCTCGATGTGCTGGTGAGCGGCATTAAAGCCGAAGGCCGCCGCAATCGGGCGAAGATGACCCGTGCGGATTAAGCTCAGCCCCCTGGCTAAACGGGATTTGGTCGACATTTGGGTTTTTGGCGCTGAGATGTGGGGGGAGGCGCGAGCTGACGTTTATTTGGATGGATTGCGTGATCGCATGAAGTGGTTGACGGTTAATTCATCCCTGTGGCGTCCGCGCGAGGATATTGCGTCGGCGCTTTTTTCATATCCTCACGAAAGCCATGTCCTGTTTTTCCGCAAAACGGATCAGAGCCTTGAGATTGCCCGTATTCTGCACGAACGCATGGATTTTGGCGATCACGTGTAAGAGGGGATTGAATTTATTTCCATCCGCCCTTGATTTTTCCGCCGCATTGTGGTATATTTTCCTATTCATTCAGCGCGGCAAAAACCCATTGGCTTTGCGGAATGAAAAAAGACCGCTCTTTGAAAACAAAAGATAAATTGGCTTCGTTCCGTCACTTTTTTATGCGGGCGCAGAAAAAGACGTGAAAAATGCGCCGCTGAAACGAAGGGAAATGAATTCATTTCGGGGTGGTTGGCTGGGCGGTTAAACCTAAATCCGCTCCAACCGGCTCAGCAGCCCGGCGTTATCCCAGCCCGGTTGGCGGTCTTCGATGACCACGGCGTGGGTTTCGACCGCGTGGTGTTGCAGTTCCGGCACGTTGAGGCTGACTTGAATCCAGCGCGCGATGATTTGATTGTTGATGTCTGAGAGGATGGTGACGGCTAGGTCTTCCGGCGTGGCCCAGGTATCTTGAGACAGTGCTTCTAAGTAAACGCCAAACGATTTGGCGTCGAGCACGTCGCGGTCGGGCACGTAGCGCAGCGCGATATGGCGCGAATGGCTTTGGGAATTGGGCAGGTGCCCTTCCAGGGTGACGATGTAGTCGAGCTTTTTGTCGGGGTTGGCGGTGCTGCTGAGGCGGTTGCGGCGTTCGATCAGGTCCATGGGCGTCGTCCTTACGATTTTCTAGGCCAATAGGCCGGCAGAGGGCGAGGCCATGGGCCCACCGGGGAGTGCGCCGGGCCCCGCTGCGGCACCCGGTGTAGCGATGAAGTTCGCGGGTGCAGCCTGAAAGGCCACTTGGCCGCCCAACCCCAGTATGTCGCGGGCGTTTTCGAACAGTTGGCCGATGTCGGTGCGCATTTCGGCGGGCAGGGGCTGATCGGTGCGGATGATCAAATCCAAGTGGTGGCGTTTGGCCTTCACCAAACCGTCAATTTGCAGATGGCCCAAGTTGCTTAAATCCACATCGAGCACGAAGCGCGTTTCCTCGCCTTCCTCGCCGCCTTCTTCGCCGCCGCCGTTGCGCCAGAAAAGGCGCAGTTGCTCCAGTTTTTCCCCGGTCCACAGGGGGATCAGCGCTAGGCGCCAATCATTTTGCTGCGGTTCGTCGGCGAGGCGGGACATGGTTTGAAAATCGCTGCCCATCCGGGAGAGGAGACCGGGGCGTTCCTTGTCGATCACGCGCGATGCAGTGTCGCCGAATAAGCTGTTCAACTCGCCGCCTTTGAGCGCAGAGAGGAAAAACAGCATCTGGCTGGAAAGTTTTGCGCCCGGCTGGGGCAGGGCGTTTTGCGCCACCTGGGCTAGGCGGGCCGGGTCGGCGGCGACCAGCGCCTTGAGCGCCTCGCCTAAATCATCCCAGGTTTTGGCGGTGATCAGGCTATGGGTGCCGGCGAGCGAGCGCAATTGGTCGGTAGCCGCGGCCGCAGGTGACAGGGAAGCGGACGATAGGGGGGCGGAATCTAGGCGGAAAGTGATTTTTGTCCCCTCGCTCAGGGCATTTTGACTGCCCGGCGCACCCGCATTGCCCAGCGCAAACGTTGCGGCATGGGTTTGTACAATGGCCTGTCCGCCTACTGTACTGCCGGTTACGGTGCCGGTTATCACTTGGCCCGTTGCTAGGGTTTTAGCGCCCGCCTCAGCAGTCAGCGACGCTGGTGTGGTAACGGCGGCATTGGGCGTTTCAATAGCTTGTATGGTGACGCTGAAGCGCGTGCCGGTGGCGAGCGACGTGATGGCGGGGGTGGTCGCCGGAGGTGTGGCCGTGGTTGGCGGTGCGCCCGCCGTTGATCCTTGTATCGGTAGCGTAGCGGGTGTGGTTGCACCGGGACGTGGGGCGGCCAGCACAGAGGGTGTGGCAGCCTGGGTAATGCCGGGTGTACCCGTGGGTACAATTGGGGCGCCCTGTCCCCCGGCAAGGGCCGTTGTGGTGACAGGGGGGACGTTCTGGGCGATGCCCAAGGCCGGGCGCAGCAGGGTTGCGCTGAGGGTTTGGCCGGGGCTGAGCGGTGGGGTTGGCGGCGTGGCGGCTTGTGTTGTATTGGCGTTTAAGGCCGTAGCCATCACCGGCTTGCCGTTGATGGCGCTGATTTGGAACGATACTTGGCCCAGGTTCGGGGAGTTTGGGCTTAGGGACGTGGGGTTGCTGACCACCAGGGTCAGTACCGCGTCGCGGGGCAGGCTCAGGGTCGTCTGCAGGGTGATGAGGCCCAAAGCCGTCTGCACCTGGGCGGTGTTGGCGGTGGGCATGGATGCAAGGGTGGCCTGTAGGTTTTGTCCCGTCTGAAGCGCCTGGAGCGCTTGCAGGGTTTGCGCGGGCGCACTGAGCAATAGGGCAGAGGTGTTGACTATCCCGCCCAAGGGGGCAGGTGGAACGGGGGGTGGCGGCGGTGTTACGGTCGACATGTCAAATCCTTAGCCTGCCCCTTAATCGGTCCAGGTAAGGACGGCCCCTATTGGAGGAGCTTTTGCACGATGTTGCGCACATCCTGGGCGGCTTCTGTATTGGGATAGCGCATTAACAACGGCACCTGGGCCTTAATGGTTTCGCGCACTTTCGGATCGCGGCGCACGACCCCTAATAATGGAGGAGAAATCTTGAGAAATCCTTCACAAGCCTTCAAAAGCGTGTTGTAGGTGCGTTCGCCCTCGCGGGTGGAATTGGCGGCGTTAATGACGATGCGGATGTCTAGGCTGGGGCGTTCCATATGGGTAAGCTTGATGAATGCATAGGCATCGGTCAGCGAGGTGGGCTCGTCGGTGGCCACCACCAAGCAAGTGCCGACGTTGTGGGTCAATTGGCGCACCGTGCGCTCCACGCCGGCGCCCAAGTCCAAGATCACATGGTCGTAAGCCTGGGCCAACAGGGCCAAATCTTCGTTGAGCATCTGTAGGCGCGAGGTGGGAATGTTGGCCAATCCGCCGGATCCCGAGCGTCCGGCGATGATGTCAAAGCCCCCCGGAGGGAACGGCAGAACCGCTTGGTTTAGCGTTAGCCGTCCGGCGATGACGCTGCCCAAATCCTGTTTGGGCATGATGCCCAGCTGAATGTCTAGGTTGGCCAGTCCTAAATCGCCGTCAAACAGCAAGACTTTGCGTTCTTTGGCGACCAATGCGCTGGCCAGCGTGATCGCCAGCCATGTTTTGCCCACGCCGCCTTTGCCGGAAGCGACGGCGATGATGTTGTGGCCCTTGCCGCGATTGGCTAAGGATGGAGCATCAGGCTTATTTGCCATGGTCGTTCAATCTTTCGCCTTATATTTGTCCAACGGTCTTGATTTTGGCCTTGGGGTGAATTTCATTTTGGCTCATCACCACCGTCGTGGGACGGAACCGTTCGATGATCGAACGCACATAGGGACGGATGCCCGGGCTGGTCAGCAGCACCGGAATCTCACCCATCATGGCCTGGCGTTCATACGCATTGCGCAGTTGGGTGATGAACTCTTGAAGCTGCGTCGGCGGCATGGACAATTGCCTGTCGTCGCCTTGGCCGACCAAGGATTCGGCGAAGCGCTGTTCCCAATCGGGAGACAGCGACAACAAGATGATCACGCCTTGTTCGTTGACATACATATCGCTGATCTGGCGCGCCAGACGGGCGCGCACATGTTCGGTGATCAAGGTGACGTTGCGGGTCATGCCGCATGCTTCCGAGGTGCCTTCCAAGATGGTGGGCAGATCGCGAATGGACACGCGCTCCGCCAGAAGATTTTGCAGTACGCGCTGGACGCCGCCCATGGAAATCTGGCTGGGGATCATGTCGTCCACCAGTTTCTTGTGATCGCCATCCAGTTCGTTGATGAGTTTCTGCGTTTCGGCATAGGACAACAGCTCGGGCATGTGGTCCTTGATAACTTCTGTCAGGTGGGTGGTGATCACGGTGGCGGGATCGACCACGGTATATCCTCTAAACAGCGCTTCTTCGCGGTTTTGCTCGTCGATCCACATGGCGGGCAGGCCGAAGGTCGGTTCGGTGGTTTTTTCGCCGGGCAGGGTGATTTCTTCGCCACGCGGATCCATCACCAACAGCATGTTGGGCCGCAGATCCCCATGACCGGCCTCGATTTCCTTGGTGCGGATGATGTAGGTGTTCGCGTCCAGTTGCATATTGTCTTGGATGCGTACCGATGGCATGACGAAACCCATATCCGATGCGATTTGGCGGCGCAGCGCCTTGATCTGATCGGTCAGGCGTTTGCCGTCCCGCGGGTTGTTGATCAACGACAAAAGCCCGTAACCGAGCTCGAGGCGCAGCATGTCGATTTTGAGCGCTGAAGATATCGGTTCTTCGGGCGTGGCCAAGGCCAGTTCGACGGCTTCTTTTTTGACCTTGGCTTCCTCTTCGGCTTCGGCAGAGAGGCCTGCGCGATTAACAAAGAATGCGGCGGAAGCGGTTAACAACGCCAAAAACATGAACGGGATCATCGGAATGCCCGGCATTAACGCCAGGGAAACCAGCAGGAACGAGCTGACGCCCATGGCGCGCGGTTGGCCGCCCAATTGCCGAAACAGAGCCTTTTCCGTTGCCCCGGCGACGCCCGCCTTGGTCACCATCATACCGGCGGCCGTGGACACGATGAGCGCCGGGATTTGCGACACCAGACCGTCACCGACGGTGAGGCGGGTGAATGCGTCGGCGGCATCGGCGAAGGTCATGTCCTGTTGCGCTACGCCAATGATGATGCCCGCGATGACGTTGATGAATGTGATCAGCAAACCCGCGATAGCATCGCCACGTACGAATTTGGATGCGCCGTCCATGGCGCCGAAAAAGTTACTTTCTTCTTCCAGTTCTTTGCGCCGCGCGCGGGCCTGTTCTTCGTCGATCAGGCCCGTCGAAAGGTCCGCATCGATGGCCATTTGTTTGCCGGGCATGGCGTCTAGGGTGAAACGCGCAGAAACTTCGGCGATACGCCCGGAACCCTTGGTGATGACGATGAAGTTCACCAACACCAAAATCATGAAAACGATGATGCCGATGACGAAATTGTCGCCCATGACAAAACCGCCAAAGGCTTTGATGACCTGGCCCGCAGCATCCGTGCCCTGGTGCCCGCCAGCCAAAATCAGGCGGGTTGAGGCTAGGTTCAATGCCAAGCGGATCATCGTCGCAAGCAGCAGAACGGTAGGAAAAGTATTGAATTCTAGCGGTTTTTCGATAAACAGCACGGTCATCAAAATAAGCACGGAAAAGGTGATGGAGAATGCTAAGCAGGCATCGAGCAGCCACGTCGGCATGGGCAGAATGAGCACCACCAAAATGGCGACCACGCCCAAGGCCATCATCAGGTCGCCACGCTTGGCGATCGCGTTCAATATTGAACGCGAGCCGCCAAACGGATCGGCCCCAGCCGTCGTTGTCGTGGGTTCGTTTGCCATGCTTTAGGTCTTGGCCCTAAGTTTTGTCATCTTTTAAAGCAAATCAAATCGCTGCTGTTTCGCCGTCGCCGCCAGGGGCGGGTATGGAAATGCCGTCATCGTTGTACTGTTTGAGCTTGTTGCGCAGCGTGCGAATGGAAATGCCAAGAATGGTCGCCGCATGGGTGCGGTTGCCCAGACAGTGATTGAGCGTATTGATGATCAATTCACGCTCTACCTCGGACACGGTTTTTCCCACCAAGCCGGCTGTATTGCGTTCACCCGCGTCAGGTGTTGCGGCGCCAGCCACACTTCCTGATTGTCCGTGTGTGGATCTGGAACTGCCAAGCAATATGGCGTTTGCGTCGATGGTGTCGCCGGAGGCAAGCAACACCGCACGATGCAGGGTGTTTTCCAGTTCGCGCACGTTTCCGGGCCAGGGATAACCCAGGAGTTTTTCTTGTGCGTCTTCAGCCAGTCCACGCGCGGGCAGGCCATTGGCCTCTGCGTATTTAGCGGCGAAATGGCGGGCGAGAGCAATGATATCGTCGGGGCGGACTTTAAGGGGTGGTAGGTCGAGGCTCACCACGTTTAGACGGAAAAAAAGGTCTTCGCGGAAGGTGCCTTTGGCGACCTCTTCATCCATGAGCCGGTTAGACGTGGCGAGGATGCGCACATCGATCTTAACGGGTTTATTGGAGCCAATGCGGTCGATTTCGCGTTCCTGAAGCGCGCGCAGCAGTTTGGCCTGCAAACGCGGGTCCATTTCGCTGATTTCGTCGAGCAGCAAGGTGCCGCCGCCAGCTTCTTCAAATTTGCCGATGCGCCGCGCCACCGCGCCGGTGAATGCGCCCTTTTCGTGACCGAAGAGCTCGCTTTCCAGCAGGTTTTCCGGAATTGCCGCGCAGTTGACGGCAATGAAAGGACCTTCGCGCCGCTTGCTCTTCATGTGCAGGTAGCGCGCCATCATTTCCTTACCTGTTCCGCTAGGGCCGGTAATAAGGATTGAGGCGTCGGATGGCGCAACTTGATCGGCCATTTTGATGACGGCGGTCATGGAAGGGTCGGTGTGGATGAATTCTGAATTTTCTTCCGCTACCGCAGTGAGCACCGCGCCGATCAGTTCCGCGTCGGGCGGCAGCGGGATGTATTCTTTTGCGCCAGCCTTGATGGCGCGAACGGCGGCTTGGGTGTCATTGCCGATGCCGCAGGCCACCACGGGCACGGCGATGCGTTCGGATTTCAAACTGGAAATCAGGGTGGCCAAATCTTCCTTGACGTCGGCCAGCACTAAATCTGCGCCCCGACCGGAACGCAGAAAATCGAGGCCTTGCTCGATGGTGTCGACGTGGCTGACCTTTGCGCCACGTTTCAGCGCAATTTGGCTGGCCGCGCCGACTTGTCCGTCCAAAGTGCCGATGATGAGCAAACGCATGGAAACTGATTTCCTGTCTAACTTAGTCGAAGTACTGAATTCGTTTGGCCGGCGGCAATACGCTGTTGAGCAGCATTTCCAACCGACGGGGGTTTTCCTGTCGCCCGATGGACGAAGCGCCCATGACGTAAATATTATTCACCATGGCTTCTTCATTGGAGTTTCGCTCCAGTTTTGCCGCCATGGGGGTGAAAACCATGTTGGCAAGCACTGCGCCGTAGAATGTGGTGATGAGCGCTACTGACATTGACGGGCCGATGGTGGAGGGGTCTTCCAAGTTGCCGAGCATTTGCACCAGACCGATTAAGGTACCGATCAGACCCATGGCGGGGGCGAATTCGGAAGCTTTTTTCAATACGCTGGCGCTTTTGAGGTGGCGTTGGACGGTAGACATCATGTCTTTTTTCAAGATCGCCTCGACTTCTTCACCTGGGGTGCCGTCAACCACCATGGACATGCCCTTGAATAAAAGCGGCTCGCTTTGCAATTGGCTCAATATACCCTGGAGCGATAAAACGCCTTGGCGACGCGCCAACTCGGCGATCTGTAAGACCTGAATCGCCGCCTCGGAGGGATCGCGCGCAGTATATGAAATGGTTTTCATAATGACGCTGATCGTGCGCAGCATCTCCGACATGGAAAAACACATCATGGTTACGGATGCCGTGCCGCCGAGGACAATCAGGATCGAGGGGATGTCAATGAACGCACCCGGTGATCCGCCGATAAAGATGGCTGACATAATTAGACCAAATCCGCCGATAAGGCCGATCAGGGTGGCAATATCCGTTGCCGACCTCGCCTTGGTGATTTGAATGGTGGTGTCCGCCATAAAATCCGTCTCTAACTTAAATGCTTCGTTCGGGCATAACGTGTTACGTGCGGTCGGTTTTGATGATTTCCGTCATGGTCACGCCAAGGCGCTCTTCGACCACAACCACCTCGCCACGGGCGACCAGTCGGTTGTTGACATAAATATCAATGGCTTCGCCGACTTTGCGGTCCAGTTCTACGACTGCGCCACGGCCTAATTTCAGCAGTTGGCTCACTTGCATGGTGGCTTTGCCCAAAACGGCAGAAACCTGAACGGGAATGTCGTAAACGGCTTCCAGATCACGGGCGTTGCGAGGCATTTCAGAAATGTCGGCCATTTCCGCAAAAGACGCGCCGTTGTCCAACTCCCCGGAATCTCTCGATTGAGGGGTGCGCGGCGCATCTTCCAGTTCGTTCAGTTCGAGGCTTTTTTCATCAGCCATATCGACCTCCTGGGCTCAGGCGTTAATTCTTGGGTTCGTCATCGGCTTCGGTGAGCACGTGACTTTCGGCGGCGTCACCAGTGGTTTCTAGCGACTCCGCCATATTTTGTTCATTTTCGCCGACCTGGGCCGGGTTCACAACCAATTGCTCGGATTTTTGCTCTGAATTCGGCTCGAGTGTAAGCTTTTCTGCGGCGGGCGGCAGGGAAAAATCGTCCAGTTTCTGCCCTAAATTCCGTTCGATGATTCCATCGATTTCTTCCCAGATAAACTGGGTGTCGCGGATCATACCGCCACCTTCCCATTCGACCACAACGTCGCCTAAGCTTAAGGTATCGTCCATAATCACGTTAAGCGCATTTTCACGACCACGCAAAGCGGCCAGTTCTTTGGTTTTGGCTTGAACTTCGAGGTGCATGTCTTTGGATATGCGCACGATTAAGCTGGGATTGCCCGATGTGCGCTGCATGGCTTCGGTGATCATGTGCTCTATTTCCCCCATGGCCTTAGCCATATTCATGGAGGGAAATAGTTTTCGCACGATGATGGTCGCCACGCCGATGGCATCGCGGCTGCGGTCGTTTTTGTCTTGGGCATAGGCGTTGAACAAGGCGACAATTTGCGTATTGATGGCGTCCAAGGTGTTGACAAGACGCTGTTCCAGCGCGCTTGCCATATCGCGCGTGGCATCGTCGCGTCCGGCCTGCCTAGCTTCCTCGCGGGCTCGATCGAGGTCTTCTTGCGAATAGGTCGGCGGCGGGGGAGGCGGCGGAGGCGTTTCGACGGCGTCAACTTTAATGACTTCGGCTGAAATTTCGGCGGTATTAATGTTGGTTTCGGCGGCTTTTTGGCTCCGGTGACGCGTGTGCAGGCCATCGTCCAATCCGAAGTCGTTGTCGAACAGGTACTTTTTGTGGCTGCCAGCCGTCATTGCGATTTGTCCTGAGGTGCTCATCTTAATATACCAACTGCTCTTCTTCGCCTTGGCCGGCGATGACGATTTCGCCCGAGTCCGCCAATTGTTTGGCGATGGTGACGATACCGGCCTGCGCTTCGTCCACGTCCTTCAGACGCACCGCGCCCATGGCGTCCATGTCTTCGCGCATGATCTTCGCCGCGCGTTCCGACATGTT
>JANLGW010000044.1 GCA_024653965.1 Rhodospirillales bacterium | reverse complement strand
AGGCTGAAGGCGTTGTTCATCGGGGGGCCTCGGGTCAGTTGGGATCGGGGAAAAGCAATATAACCCTAAAATAGGAATAATGTCAAGATATTTCAGGCGTCAATTTGCTGCGCGGGCCGCTGCGGGGAACTTCGTGAAGGTCGTCGTCAAACGCACCGTCCTAGGATTCTGCCTCAGAAATACACGTCTTACATTTCTGGGATAAGCAGGACACTAGCGCATCACCGAATCGTGTCGAAGAAAACTCTGCGACAATATCCCTCTGTAAGGGACTTCGCTCGGGGTAACGGCGCGGCGTTCGAATTCACATTCGCGCACCCGGCGGCGGCGGTCCGGTCCGAAATACTTCGGTGCTTCGATGAATGGCCTGGGGTGTTCAACGACGGTGTGGATGTGCGACATCACGGATTTGGCGGATACGGGTTTGATCAGGTATTCCGTGACCCCGGCATCGCGCGCCTGTGCGATGCGCCATTGTTCGGAATGTCCGGTAATGAGGATGATGGGGACAAACCGTTCCGAGTTGCGGTGGGAACCGCGCACCATTTTGGTGAATTCAAGTCCGTTCAAGGGCGACATTTCCCAATCGAGCAGGACGATATCGGGCGACCAGCTTTGCATGATCTTGAGCGCTTCGGCGCCGTCGGGCGCCTCTTGAATCCGCTGCACGCCGAAATATTCGATAATGTGTCGAAGTGTGGTGCGCATAAAAGCGTTGTCATCGACAATCATGAAGTTAACTTTTGCCCAGTCGCTACGCTGTTCCATATCTCAATCCTCCAAACAGAATGATTTATGAAGCACACCCCCGTGACCTTGATGTCGTGGATGTAGTTAAACTTTTGATTGCATAGGATAACAAAAAACTTAAGCCGAGGCACTATGTAGGATGCCCTATTGACGTTGAAAATTTGCGACATTGGCTTGATCTTGTGCGGAGCAAAAATAGGTTATCCCATGATATCTCTATGTTTTTATAAGTATTACAATACAACCATAGGAATGCCATGCAAAAGGACCTGTGGATAATTTTTAGGCAAAAGGGGGTGGGGGGATACGTTGAAGACGTTTAATTCCTTCACCGTACCAAACCCAGGCGGCGTAGCGGGTGCGGACAAACTCACCGCCGCGAACGAAGACGACGCGGACGCCATGCGCGGGCAGCGCAATAAACTGCAAAAGCAATTGAATAAGATGTCCAAGAAAGGCTGAGCTAAATCACTTTTGGCGCGGGGATTTTTCGTATTTTCCTTGTGCGCTAGAGCGTTAACAGGACCCCAGCGCTTCAGCGCTAATATGAGATCTGCAGGTGCGGCGATCCGACCTGAGACAGGAGTCCATTGTAAGGAACCTCGTTCGGGGCGAGGGTGCGGCGCTCGAATTTACAGTCTCGCGTTCTGCGGCGGCGGTCCGGGCCGAAATAATTCGGCGCATTGATGAACGGTCTGGGCTGTTCGACGACGGTGCGGATGCGCGACAGCACGGATTTGGCGGATACGGGTTTGGCCAGATATTCCGTGACTCCGGCATCCCGCGCCTCTGCGATGCGCCATTGTTCGGAATGCCCGGAAATGAGAATGACGGGAACGAACCGTTCCGCATCATGGTGGGAACTGCGTAACATTTTGGTGAATTCAATTCCATTTAAGGGCGACATTTCCCAATCGAGCAGGACGATGTCGGGCTCCCAGTTTTGCATGATCTTGAGCGCTTCGGTGCCGTCGGGCGCTTCTTGCATCCGCTGGGCGCCGAAATATTCAAGAATGCGCCGGAGCGTGGTGCGCATAAAGGCGTTGTCATCGACAATCATGAAGTTGACTTTTGCCCAGTTGCTACGTCGTTCCATATCTCAATCCTCCAAGCAGAGCGATCTATGAGGCATATCCTCTCTTGGTATCGATATTGTGAATGTTTTTTAAACTTTTGATTGTGCATGTTAGCAAGCCAAGCAGGCGGCGACACTACGTATTATGTAGTATGAATATAGTGCTCTTATGGTATTGATCGGGGCGTATGTTGATGGAAAGTCGATTATTCACATGATCTTCATGTGTTTTTGCGAACACTGCGTTGCAGGCGCAGGAGTGCGTTTAAAAATTATTGGTAGATAACTTTTAGGCAAAAGTGGGCGGGGATACGTTGGGAATATTGCGGCAGCTTAATGCAATTCGCGCAAAACGCGCAGGCCGATGCCGTAACTGCGCACCCGTGCGTCGTTTTTGAAACGCCATGCGGAGCGGACATTTTTCGAGAAATAATACCAAGAGCCGCTGCGCATCACGCGCTGCACGCAATCGCCGGTGAGCCGCGCGCTGCCGTCGCCGGGGGCGCCGTCGTGGGTGGGGTTCCAGCAGTCTTGCACCCACTCCCACACGTTGCCGTGTACGTTGTAAAGGCCCCACGGGTTGGCCTCGAAGCTATCCACCGGTTCGCTTTGGTGGCTGATGGTCGGCCCGCAGTCGCGGCAGTTGGCCTTGCTCAAGCCCACCTCGTTGCCCCACCAGAACTCGCTGGTGGTGCCGGCGCGCGCGGCGTATTCCCATTCGGCCTCGGTGGGCAGGCGATAGGTCTTGCCGGTTTTTTGGCTGAGCCACGCGGCATAGGCATTGGCTTCCGCCCAGGTGATGTTCATGACTGGGCGGTTGCCCACGCCCCAGCCGTGATCGTCGGGCATTTCCGCACCGCACGCGCCCGCGTTGAAACACGCTTGCCATTCGTCGAAGGTGACCTCGAACATGCCGATGGCAAAGGCCTTGTCGAAGGTGACGGTATGGGCGGGGCGTTCGTTTTTGTGCGGACCGTCGTTGCCCATGGTGTAGCTGCCGGGCGGAATGATGGCGAGCTCCGGGCATTCGGCGCAGTCTTGGATGCCGGCATAACGCTCGACCTTGAGCGGCGCGGCGGTCTCGGCGCGTGCAACCGTGGCCAGCGCCAGGCCCGCCAGCGTCAAAACCAATAACAGATGAAGTGTTTTCAAGCGCATAGCGCGCAGTTTAAAAGACAGCGGCCTCATTCGTCCACCGCTGAATTGTTTTGCGCGATCATGACGTTGCGCAAAAAAGCTTCCACTTTGATGCGCTTGATGGGCGAGCCGGAAAAAAGTTGGCGAAAGTTGGCGTCGTCCAATTGCGCCAGCTCGTCGAGTTTGGGGGCTGCCAATTCGGGACGCGGCTGAAACCAGGGCTCACTGTGCGGCTGGGTAAACTTGGTCCACGGGCAGGCGGCCAAACAGGCATCGCAGCCATAGACCCGGTTGTCCATGTGCTCAGCCAAGGCGGGGTCGATGTCGCCTTTGTGTTCGATGGTCAGATAACTGATGCATTTGCGCGCATCGATTTGATAGGGCGTTAGCGCGTGCGTGGGGCAGGCATCCAGGCACGCGGTACAGTGTCCGCAGTGATCGACTTCCGGCGTATCGGGGTCCAATTCCAAGGTGCAAAACACTTCGCCCAGCACCAGCCAGGAACCAAACGCGCGGCTGACCAAGTTGGTGTGTTTGCCCTGCCAGCCCAGCCCGGCCAATTGGGCCAAGGGTTTTTCCATCACCGGGGCGGTATCGACAAACACTTTAAGCTCACAGCCATACTCCGCCGCCATCCAGCGCCCCAGGTGTTTGAGGCGCTTTTTCACCAAATCGTGATAGTCGCGATTTTGCGCGTAACACGAAATCGTGGCGCAGTCTTTGGGGCTCAGTTGGGGGGCTTGCGCAGGGCCGTAATTGACGCCCAGCACGATGACCGATTTGGCATCAGGCCATAGACCGTCGGGAGAACCGCGTTCCGTCTGGCGCGGTTCCAGCCACGCCATGGTGCCGTGGCGGCCCTCAGTTACGAAGCGGTTAAGGTTTTGGGCGTGCCGGGCGTCGAGCCTTGCGGGGGCGAAGCCCACGGCGTCGAAACCCAAGCCTAGCGCCTTGGCGCGGATGGCCTCTTTGGGACTGGAAGAAGAGGGTCGAGAAACGGGCATAAACGAGGCGGTCCTTGCCATGGGCGTCAAAGATGTCTAAATCCTGGGCCAAAGATGCCCTGGGAACAAGTCCCCTACGGGGTGGGCGCAAAGATGTGGAGTAGCGCGTGAGCGTTCTGAATGCAAAAAATGCCGTAGTGCTGTTAAGCGGCGGTTTGGATAGCGCCACCGTTTTGGCCCTGGCCCAGGCGGCGGGTTTTGCCGTGCATGCGCTGAGCTTTCGCTACGGCCAGCGCCATTCGTTCGAATTGACGTGCGCCGCCGCCATCGCGCAAAAAGCAAACGTGCCGCATGTGGTGCTGGATTTGAACCTGTCGCAGTTCGGCGGCTCGGCGCTGACCAGCGATATCGCCGTGCCCAAAGACCGCCTGGAATCCGAAATGGCGGGCAATATTCCCGTCACCTACGTGCCGGCGCGCAATACGGTGTTTTTATCGTGCGCCCTGGCGTGGGCGGAAACGCTGAACACCGGCGATATCTTCATCGGCGTCAATGCGCTCGATTATTCCGGTTATCCCGATTGCCGCCCGGCGTATATCGCCGCGTTTCAGAACATGGCCAATCTGGCCACCAAGGGCGGAGTCGAGGGCACGCTGCCGGTGACGATCCACACGCCCTTGATCCATCTGAGCAAGGCCCAGATCATCGCCCAGGGTTTAGAACTCGGCGTCGATTACGCCATGACCACCAGTTGTTACGATCCGGCCCCGGATGGCCGGGCGTGCGGCCATTGTGACGCCTGCCAATTGCGCCTTAAGGGCTGGCGCGAAGTGGGGCTTAAAGACCCCGGCCATTACCAAGCCTCCCCTTACCAAGAAGGCGTTTGAGATTATGGCCTATGCGGTCAAGGAACTGTTTTATTCGTTGCAGGGCGAGGGCGCCAATACCGGGCGCGCGGCGGTGTTTTGCCGTTTTGCCGGATGTAACTTGTGGTCGGGGCGCGAGCATGATCGCATCCAGGCTCCATGCGATTTTTGCGATACCGATTTTGTCGGCGTGGATGGCGACGGCGGGGCGAAATTTTCCGATGCCGAACAATTGGCCGACGCGGTGGAACAGATGTGGCCCGTGCAGGCGGTGTCGACGCTGCGCTTTGTCGTTCTGACCGGGGGCGAGCCGGGCCTGCAGGTCGATCGGGCGCTGGTGGATGCCTTGCGCAAGCGCCGCTTTGAAATTGCCATCGAAACCAATGGCACGGTTGCGCTGCCCCAGGGCATTCATTGGGTCACCGTCAGCCCAAAGGGGGACGGTCCATTGGCGGTGAACGAAGGCGACGAGCTGAAACTGGTTTATCCCCAGGCGGGTCTCGATCCGGCCCGCTTCGCCGAGCTGCCGTTCGATCATTTGTATCTGCAGCCGAAAGACGATGCCGAGCGCGAGCGCAACATAGAGTTGGCGGTGGAATATTGCCGCCTGCACCCCAACTGGCGCTTGAGCCTGCAAACGCATAAACTGCTCGGCATTCGCTGAGACCGACCAACGAACGGACACGCTTATGGATATCTACAAGATTTTTACCTTCGAAGCGGCGCACCGCCTGCCCAATGTTCCCGAGGGCCACAAGTGCGCGCGCCTGCATGGCCATTCGTTCGAAGCGACGCTGTTTGTGTCCGGCCCGGTGGATGACGTGACCGGCTGGGTGGTGGATTTTGCCGACGTCAAGGCGGCGTTCAAACCCTACCTCAAGCAGCTCGACCACTATTACCTCAACGATATCGAGGGCCTGGAAAATCCCACCAGCGAAAACATCGCGCGCTGGATTTGGGCCAAGGTCAAGCCGGGCTTGGCCGGCCTGAGCAAGGTTCAGGTCAAGGAAACCTGCACCGCAGGCTGCATTTATTCCGGCGAGGATCAGGCCTAGGCTTTTTCAGTCCGGCCTTCGATAAAGTCGATTTCGTCTTCATCGATGATCCACGGTTCGGCCAGCGCGGCGACCGACCATTCCTGCATCGCGGGCAACGCCTGCACCGCATCGCGGTATGCCTGGCACACCGCATTGAGCGGCACCGCGTAGGTGGAAAAGCGCGAGACCACCGGCGCGAACATGGCGTCGGCGATGCAAAATTCGCCAAACAGAAAATCGCCGCCTTGGCCGAAGCGGGCGCGGCATTCGCCCCACAGCGTTTCGATGCGGCGGATGGTTTCCGCCACACCCGGATGCAAACCGCGCCCGGGATAGGAACCGCGGATGTTCATCGGCATGTGGCTGCGCACCTTGGCAAAACCCGCGTGCATTTCGTTGGCCGCCGCGCGGGCCACGGCGCGGGTGGTTTTATCTTGGGGCCACAGATGTGCGTTGGGCCACGTTTCGGCGGCATATTCCAAAATCGCCAAAGTTTCCCAAATGGCGATGCAATCGTGCTGCAAAACCGGCACGGTGCCGCTGGGCAGTTCGGCCTTGCGCGTGGCCCAGTCGTCGCCGAACAGGGGCACCACTTGTTCGTCAAATTCAATGCCCGCCACTTTGAGCGCCAGCCACGGGCGCAGCGACCAGCTTGAATAATTTTTGTTGCCGATGATGAGTAACGGCTTGGCCATGATGCGATCCTTTCGCGTTTTAACGCCAAAAGTGTCGCCTCAAGCCACGCGCGGGTAAAGCGGAATAATGTCATGAGACATTGGCGCCGACAACGGTGCTACGGCCCCTCTGGGCCAATCCTCAGGGCCAATCCTCAGGGCCTGTCCAGCACCATCAATTCGCGCCGTTGCGGGCGCAGTTTGATCACCCCCTCGGGCAAGCTCGCGAGAATGGTTTTTTCCAAAGCTGCCCCATGCCGATACAAAAATACGCCCAACCCGATGATGCTTAGGCCGAAGGCGACGAGTGCGATGGGGAAAAACAAGGAGTCGGCAAAAACCTTGAACGCCAAGTGTCCGAGATAGCTGTAAATACCAAGCGCGCCGAAAACGACAAATGTCCGTCTGCTTAAAAATATGCCCAGTCCGACGAGGCCGACATTGACCATGGCATAGATGAATTTGCCAAGTTCACTGTCACTATTCATCACGGTGAGACCGCCCCAAAATGCCATCAGGCCAAATAAATAAATCCAGAACGCCCAATCGAGTTTGGTGCGTCGATCAATGACGTAAGAAAGGCCGATCATGCCCGCTCCAAAAAAGAGGGATACCCATTTTCTCAGTTCGTTGATGGCGTGAAGCGCGGCAAAATATGCGGCTTTCGTTTCTTTGTCGGAGATATTGAAATCCGGTCTCTCCGGGTATCCGCCCGCGATTAGGGGCGTTAAATCCATGGATATATACCATAGGCACACCGCAAGGGGCATGACGATGAAGGGGTAGCGGTAACGGTAGAGTATGAACGCGCCCGCGAGCAGGGTCCAAAGCTCCATGTGTATCCACATACTGCGGGCCCATCGATAAAAATTGCGATATTGGCCGGGTTCCTGATCTTCGGGCCATAAATGCAACCAGCTTTGCAGGGCGAAGATGATGAGCGGCACCATGGCGACGGCCATGGTGGCGAGCAGTCCTGTCGGAACCGCCATGCCGGGGCGTGGTTTAAGCCATTCCGCAAGCATGAGGAAAAGGATGGCGTATAGGCTGGCGAATACAAATAAGGCCCTCGCGCCGATTGCCGACCATGCGGTCGTGAGAAATACCGTCATGGCGAGGATGACGATCAACGCGCCGACGTAGTACAGCACATGAGTTAAATTGAACCCCGGTCGCCACTGGGCACGCTCTTCTAAGGTTGCCCACAGCCGCTCGGCGATATCCGCCGGAACGCCGCTTGCCGCCGCCGCTTCCGACAATTCGTTTTTCGTTATTTTCATGGCTCACCCCACATCCATGGGTAGCATAGTATCGGCAATGTTTTACGTGAGCAAGGGGCGGCGCTTGTGTGGAGCTCCATCCTAAATTGGAAATCTGGCTGGCCTTAATCGGGAATCCGGCTGGGTTTGCTCAGCACGTAAACGGCGACCAAAACGATCACGACCGCCATGGTGGCGATGGCGTACCAGGGCGCTTGGGAAAAGGCGATGACCAAGCCTAAGCTGCCGCCCATGGCGACGATCGTGTAGATTTTTACGATGCGGGGAATCACGCGGTGCTGATCCCAAGATTGCAAGGCGGGGCCGAACGACGGCAGATTATACAGCCAGTCGTGCAGCCGCTCCGAGCTTTTCGCAAAACACATCAGGGCCAAGATTAAAAACGGCACGGTCGGCATCAC
Organism: Rhodospirillales bacterium; assembly: GCA_024653965.1. Taxonomy (GTDB): domain Bacteria; phylum Pseudomonadota; class Alphaproteobacteria; order Rhodospirillales; family Magnetovibrionaceae; genus JANLGW01. Next base: position 8,391 of record JANLGW010000044.1, on the reverse strand, counting down.
CGGCAGCACCACGCCGACCATGCCGATGGCGACGAAGATCAAGCCCAAGCCTGAAAGAATGGGCCGTTGCCATGACGGCGTGGTTGCAGGGGCGCGCCGTTGTTTCAAGATGGTTGCTCAGCCCCGCCCGCGATAGGGTGCGACACCCTGGTCGGGAATCCACACGCCCTTGGGCGCTTCGCCGGTTTGATAAAACACATCGATGGGGATGCCGCCGCGCGGATACCAATAGCCACCGATGCGCAGCCATTTCGGTTTGGCGGCGGCGATGATTTTTTTGGCGATGGACAGCGTACAGTCTTCGTGGAACGCGCCGTGATTGCGAAAGCTGGTGAGATAGAGCTTGAGCGACTTGCTTTCCACCAAACGTTTTTTGGGGATGTAGTCGATGACCAGATGGGCGAAGTCGGGCTGACCGGTAACCGGGCACACCGAGGTAAACTCGGGCGCGGTAAAACGCACCACGAAATCGGTGCCTGCCTGCGGGTTGGCTACGGTTTCCAGCACCGCGGCATCGGGCGAGGCGGGGGCTTCGACCACCTGGCCCAGTTGGCCTAAGTCTTCGATTTTTTTGTCGCTAGTTTTGTGGTCGCTCATGGTGCGGTTCCTTCAATCGGCTCGATGTCGCCTTGGGCTTGGGCGAAGTCTTGTTGGAAGGCGGCGAAGCGGCCCTCGGCGATGGCGGCGCGAATAGCGCGCATCAGGTCTTGATAATAGTGCAGATTGTGCCAGGTCAACAGCATCGCGCCCAAAATTTCTTCGGCCTTGATCAGGTGGTGAATGTAGGCGCGTGAATACTGGCACGCGGGGCAGGCGCAGGCGGCATCGATGGGGCGCGGATCATCCTTGTGGCGGGTGTTGCGCATGTTGAGCGAGCCCGACGGCGTCCACGCCTGGGCGGTGCGGCCCGAGCGCGTGGGCAGCACGCAATCGAACATATCGACGCCGCGCGCCACCGCACCAACGATGTCTTCGGGTTTGCCCACGCCCATCAAATAACGCGGTTTATCTTGGGGCAGGTGCGGCAGAGTGACGTCGAGGGCGTCAAACATCATGGCGCGCCCTTCGCCCACCGCCAGCCCGCCGATGGCGTAACCGTCGAAGCCGATGTCGACCAACGCCTTGGCCGATTGCTGGCGCAAATCTGCATGCACGCCGCCTTGGTTGATGCCGAACAGGCCGTAACCGGGGCGCGGTTGAAAGGCGTCTTTGGAACGTTTGGCCCAGCGCATCGATAATTCCATGGCGCGCGCCACGTCGTCGCGTTCACATGGGTAAGGCGGGCACTCGTCGAAGCACATGGTGATGTCGGCGTCGAGCAGGTGCTGGATTTCGATGGAGCGTTCGGGGGTGAGCGTGTGATAACTGCCGTCGATGTGGCTGCGAAAGGTCACGCCGTTTTCGTCCAGTTTGCGCAGATCGGTCAGGCTCATCACCTGAAAACCGCCGCTGTCGGTCAGGATCGGTCCCGGCCAGTTCATGAACTTGTGCAGCCCGCCCAACTTGGCGATGCGCTCTGCGCCCGGGCGCAGCATCAAATGATAGGTATTGCCCAAAATGATTTGCGCCCCGGTGGCGGCGACGCTTTCGGGCTGCATCGCCTTGACGGTGGCGGCGGTGCCGACGGGCATGAAGGCGGGCGTGTCGATGACGCCGTGCGCCGTGGTGACGCGCCCTAAACGCGCGGCGCCGTCCTGGCCCAACAGGGCAAAGCCGAAATCCGTCATGCTGCGTTTTCCTTTGCGCGTTCCAACAGGCACGCATCGCCATAGGAATAGAAACGATAACCCGCCTGAATGGCGTGGGCGTAGGCCGCGTGCATGCGTTCCAGCCCGGCAAACGCCGCCACCAGCATGAACAACGTGGAACGCGGCAGATGAAAGTTGCTCATCAGCACATCGATGATTTTGAAACGATACCCGGGCGTGATGAAGATGGCGGTGTCGCCTAAAAACGGTTTGAGCAGGCCTGTGTCGTCGGCGGCGCTTTCCAACAGCCGTAGCGCGGTCGTGCCTATCGCGACCACGCGCCCGCCGCCCAGTTTGACGGCATTGATCTGATCGGCCACTTCGGCGCTGACCTCGCCCCATTCGGCGTGCATGACGTGATCATGGGTGTTGTCGACTTTGACCGGCAAAAAGGTGCCCGCGCCGACGTGCAGGGTCACCCGCGCCGTCGTCACGCCCCGGTCTTTCAACGTTGAGAGCAGGCGTTCGGTGAAGTGCAGGCTGGCGGTGGGTGCGGCGACCGCGCCGGGGCGGGTCGCGAACAGGGTCTGGTAATCGTTCAAATCCGTCGCTTCGCCGCCACGGGCGCGTTTGATGTAAGGCGGCAGCGGCATGATGCCCTGGGTTTCCAGCGCCGCCATCAATTCAGGGCCGCTGCGGTCGAAACGGAGCGTCACTTCGCCGCCCAAACCCTTGGCCGTGACGGTGGCGTGAAAACCGTCGGCAAAGTCGATGCGGTCATTTTCTTTGAGCTTTTTGGCCGGACGGGCAAAAGCGCGCCAGGTGTCGGGGGCGTCTTGTTTGTGCAGCGTCACTTCCATGCCCGCTTCGCCGCGTTTGCCAAAAAGGCGCGCCGGGATGACGCGGGTATCGTTAAACACGCAGATGTCGCCAGGGTTCAAGGATTGAGCCAAGTCCAGCACGGTTTTGTCTTCCAGCGCAGCGCCCTTTACGAGCAAAAGCCGGGCAGCATCGCGCGGGCTCGCCGGGTGTTGGGCGATGCAGGCCTGGGGCAGTTCAAAATCGAACAGATCGACTTTCATTAAGGCTCCTTGAGCGTCAAATCGGGGCGGAGAGTAGGGAAAAGTGATGTTCTTGGCAAACGCGGAACGATAATGGCGGATTATTAAATGCAACCCCTTGGGATTCTGTGCTTTTTATCGTACATTGGAGCCAACAATTATAAATTCCGGCGGGAGCAAACCCGGCGGGAAGGCTTTTTTGTGCTCTTGGATGCGGTTTGACGCATGGCGAAGACGGAAGAAATCACGTTTGAAGTTCTGGTTCTCATCGGTTCGCGATGGGAAGCGCAAGGCGTGTATAAAGCCAACGAGCACAACGTGGCGATTGCCGACGCCAAGTCCTTGGAAAAGGTCTCGACCATCAAGGCGGTTAAGGTCGTCAAAGAATATTATGACGATCAGGCCAAAAGCTCGCGCTCGCAGACGGTTTATGAATCCAAGATCAAGGGCGAGCCTGAGCGCAAACCCGCGCCGCCCAAGGTTCCCAAAGTTAAAGTCAAAGCCCACGCTCAGTCCCAGTCCCAGTCCTCGGCAAAGTCCGCGTCTGACAAGGCGAGCCCATCCAAAGCAAATGGCAGCGGCGGTTCGCCATCGGACGAAATGATTTCGGCGGCGACCAACGATGGCCCTAAACGTCCGTCGTTGTTGAGCGCGTTGCTGCAGATGATCTTGTCGCTGGTCGCGGCGGCGATTACCGCCCTGATGGTGACGCAGCTTGTGACCATGATGATGCGCAATGTGCCTTCGCTCGGTTTTATCAGCCGTGACGATTTTCTGATTTTGGTGTTCATTTTGGTGTTCGCCATTACGGCGTTGGCGCTGATCACGCGCATTTTGACCAAATTGAAACGGCTCGCGCCGAGTTTGCCGTCGTTGTCGTTGGGCGGATCGAAAACTCCGTCCGCCCTCAAGCCGCAGCCTAAGCCAAAGCTGTATATGAGCAAACCGCACGCGCTTGCGGTTGAGGAGGCAAGCACCCAGCCGGAACCGGCACCTGAGGCCAAAGCGGAAGAAAAAGCGGAAGAAAAAGCGCAGCAAGTCGAAGAACCGCGCCCCGACGATCTGTTGTCCGAAGTGATCACCATGAACGCGTTTACCGCCGACATCGTGGACGTGATCAAGGGCGAAGAAAACAAACGCGACGCGCACACCGTGTTCGGCGTGGTGCTGTTTTTGGTCGGCGCGGTGCAGGCGCTACGGGCGCAAAAGAAATTGACGGATCATACCTACCATCAAGTCGCCTTTCAGACTTTGGGATCGCTGGGCCTGTCTCAGGAACGCGCGCAGCACTTTATCGAACACACCGACGAATATCTGGTTTCCAATGCCCGTTATTCGCAGATGTTTCAATCCGGGCGCAACGCCATGTCGGCGAACTTGGAAAGCGGCGTCGGGCCGCGCGGCGCGCTGGTGGATGCGTTGGATGACTGGGACAGACCTAAGTCTAAAATCGAAAATCAGCAGCCGGTGACGGTGCTGTTTACCGATATCGCAGGTTCCACCGCCATGACCCAGAAATTGGGCGATGCGGGCGCGCAGCAGGTCGTGCATGCGCACAATGTCATTGTGCGCGATGCCATCCTCACGTTTGCGGGTAAAGAAATTAAACACACCGGCGACGGCATCATGGCGTCGTTCCCCAACGCCGTGGCGGGGGTCGAAGCCGCACGCGACATGCAGCGCCATACCAAGGCGCATAATCTGGCCCATCCCGAATTGCCGCTGGGTTTGAAGATCGGCCTCAACGCGGGCGACCCCATCGCCGAAGACGACGATTTGTTCGGCACCACCGTACAGTTGGCGGCGCGTATCGTGGACAAGGCCAAAGCCGGGCAGATTTTGGTGTCGGGCTCGGTGCATGGGCTCAGCCAGGGCAAGAACCTGCGCTTTGAGCGTTTCGGCGATTTGGAGATGAAGGGTTTTGATGAATCGATGACCGTTTATTTAGCGCCGTGGGAGGACACGCCAACCGAGCCGGTTGTGCAGCCCGCCCCCAATGTCGCGCCCGCGCTCCACGCTCAACCCGCGCCCGCAGCCGCTCCCGCCGCGCCCGCAGCCGCTCCCGTCACCAAGCCGAACGGTTCGGCCCAGGGCTAGTTACAGGGCTAGTTACAGGGCTAGTTACAGGGTTCGTCCCGCGGCTTAATCAGCGTTTATTTTGTGTTGTATAATTTATTTGACCACAAAATAATGCAAAAATGGTTTTGCCCGGCAAGGTGCTTTATATTACAACACCGCTTGCCCGCTTTGAAATTGAGCGGCGCAATCGCCCCACACACACAGAACAATCACGAAAGAATAAACCGTTATGGCGCACCCCAACATGATCGCCGTCGATGGCAATGAAGCCGTCGCCTCCGTCGCCCATCGCTTGAACGAAGTCATTGCCATTTATCCCATCACGCCATCGTCCACCATGGGCGAGCTGGCGGATGCGTGGTCGGCGGTGAAGCGCAAGAACATCTGGGGCAACGTGCCGCAGGTGATCGAGATGCAGTCCGAAGCGGGTGCGGCGGGCGCGGTGCATGGCGCGTTGCAGGCGGGCGCGCTGACCACGACGTTCACCTCGTCGCAGGGTTTGCTGCTGATGATCCCCAATCTTTACAAAATCGCCGGTGAATTGCTGCCGTGCTGCATTCATGTGGCGGCGCGCACGTTGGCGACTCATGGGCTGTCGATTTTTGGCGATCATTCCGACGTGATGGCCGTGCGTCAGACCGGGGTGGCCCTGCTGTCGAGCGCCACGGTGCAAGAAGCGCACGATTTTGCCTGCATCGCGCAGGCCGCCAGTCTGGCCTCGCGGGTGCCGCTGATTCATTTCTTCGACGGCTTTCGCACCTCGCACGAAGTGTCCAAGATCGAGCCGCTGTCGGACGAAGACCTGCACGTCATGGTCACGCCGGACATGGCGGCGGCGCATCGCCATAACGGCCTGACGCCGGATCATCCGGTGCTGCGCGGCTCCAGCCAGAACCCCGACACCTTTTTCCAGATGCAAGAGGCGCGCAACCTGTATCACGCAGCACTACCGGGTATCGTCGAAAAAACCTTCGCTCAATTCGCCGAGCTGACGGGCCGCCAGTATGGCCTTTATGAATATCACGGCGCGCCGGATGCCGAGCGCGTGGTGGTCATCATGGGTTCGGGCGGGGAAACCGTGCGCGAGGTGGCCGATCATTTGAACCAAGCGGGCGAAAAAGTCGGCTTAGTGCTGGTGCGCCTGTTTAGGCCCTTCGACGGGCAGCGTTTTGCAGATGCCTTGCCCAAGACCGTCAAAAGCATCGCGGTGCTGGATCGGTGCAAGGAAACCGGCGCGTTGGGCGAGCCTTTGTATATGGATGCGGTGACGTCGCTGCATCGAGCAAACCGAACGATGAAAGTCATCGGCGGGCGTTATGGCCTGTCGTCCAAGGATTTTACCGCCGCCCAGGCCAAGGCGGTGTTCGATGAACTGGCCAAGGACAGCCCCAAGCTGACCTTTACGGTGGGCATCAACGACGACGTGACCGGCCTTTCGTTGGCTGTGGATGAAACGTTCGAGTGCGAACCCGAAGGCGTGCGCCGCGCGGTGTTTTTCGGGCTGGGTTCCGACGGCACGGTGGGGGCGAATAAAAACTCGATTAAGATCATCGCCGACCATACCGCCGATCATGTGCAGGGTTATTTCGTCTATGATTCCAAAAAGGCCGGGGCGGTCACCATTTCGCATCTGCGTTTTTCGCCGCAACCGATCCGCTCGCGCTATTTGATCAAGCACGCCGAGTTTCTGGCGTGCCATCAATTCAAGTTTTTGCAGACCATCGACGTGCTGGACCACGCCGCTGAAGGCGGTACGTTCCTGCTCAACGCGCCTTACGGCAAGGATGAAGTGTGGGCGCATCTGCCCTGCACCGCGCAACGCCAGATCATCGAAAAACGTCTGAAGTTTTACGTCATCGACGCGCGCAAGGTCGCCGAGCAGGCGGGCATGGGCAAGCGCATCAATACCGTGATGCAGGTGTGTTTTTTCTGGTTGTCGGGGGTGATCGAACACAACGAGGCCATCCGCCACATTAAAGAAGCGATTGGCCACAGCTACGGCAAAAAAGGCCACAAAGTGGTGGAGATGAACGAGGCTGCGGTGGATTCCGCGCTGGCGCATCTGGAAGAAGTCATCGTACCGCTTCAGGCCGATGCCGCTTGTGAACTGTTGCAGACGGTGCCGGTCAATGCGCCGAAGTTCGTGCGCGAGGTTACCGCCGAAATGATGGCGGGGCGCGGCGACATGCTGCCCGTCAGCGCCTTCCCGGTGGACGGCACCTGGCCGCTGGGAACCGCCAAATGGGAAAAGCGCAACCTCGCCGATGAAATTCCGGTGTGGGAAGAAGGCCTGTGCATCCAGTGCAACAAATGCGCGCTGGTGTGCCCGCACGCGGCCATCCGCGTCAAGGCGTATCCGGCGGCGGTACTCGCCAGTGCGCCCGCGACGTTCAAGTCGATGGATTACAAAGGCAAGGAATTCGGCGAAGGCGTCAAATATTCGGTTCAGGTCGCGCCCGAAGATTGCACCGGCTGTTCGTTGTGCGTGCATGTGTGCCCGGGCAAGGATAAACAAAATCCCGAACGCCTGTCGTTGATGATGCAGCCGCAACCGGCGCTGAAGGTGCAAGAACGCGAAAACTTTGCGTTCTTTTTGAACCTGCCCGAAGCCGACCGCGCGGTGCTGCGCTCAACCCTGAAGATGAGCCAGTTCGCCGAGCCGTTGTTTGAATTTTCCGGCGCGTGTTCGGGCTGCGGCGAAACGCCGTACATCAAATTGCTCACCCAGCTTTACGGCGACCGCGCGGTGATCGCCAACGCCACGGGCTGTTCCAGCATTTACGGCGGCAACCTGCCGACCACGCCCTATTCGTGCAACGCCGAAGGCCGTGGCCCGGCGTGGGCAAACTCGTTGTTTGAAGACAACGCCGAGTTCGGTTTGGGCATTCGTTTAGGTCTCGACCGTCACGAAAAGAACGCCCTGGAGCAAGTGGCGAATTTGACCGAAGTCATCGGCGACGATGCGCTGGTGGATGCGCTGCTGAACGCCGACCAATCGGATGAGGTCGGCATCATCGCCCAGCGCGCGCGGGTGGCGACGCTGAAACAAAAACTCACCGCCATCGGCACGGCGGATGCGCTCTATCTGGCCGACATGGCCGATTATCTGGTGAAAAAGACCCTGTGGATCGTCGGTGGCGACGGCTGGGCCTACGACATCGGTTTCGGCGGCCTGGATCACGTGCTGGCGTCGGGCGTCAACGTCAACATTTTGGTGATGGATACCGAAGTTTATTCCAACACCGGCGGCCAGCAATCGAAGGCCACGCCCTTGGGTGCAACGGCCAAGTTCGCCAGCGCGGGCAAGACCCTACCGAAAAAGGATTTGGGCCTGATGGCGATGAGCTACGGCCATGTCTATGTGGCCTCGATCGCGCTGGGCGCCAAAGACGCGCAGACGGTCAAGGCGTTCCAGGAAGCCGAGCAGTTCGACGGCCCGTCGCTGATCATCGCCAACTCGCCATGCATCGAACACGGTTACGATTTGGCCGCCAGTTTGACCCATCAGGCGTTGGCGGTGGACTCGGGCTATTGGCCGCTCTATCGCTTCGATCCGCGTCTGG
>JANLGW010000040.1 GCA_024653965.1 Rhodospirillales bacterium | reverse complement strand
CTTGGGCTTAGGTAAGCTATTCTCCATGTTGATGAGAATGGTCATTGCTGCGCTGTTTTTAATCGTCGCCCTGCCGGTTCACGCGCAGATCGCTCCCGGCAGTCTTGACGAAAAACTATTCCAAGGCGTGTCGAATAACGATCTGCCCGGCGTACAGGCGAGCCTGGTTGCCGGGGCAAATATTTCTGCGAAAAATTCCAATGGCTTAACGGCGGCGGATCTGGCCGTGGATAAGGGTTTTTTCGACATTGCCCATTACCTGACGCAATATATTGAGCGTGTGCGAAAAAGTGCCCCAGTGCAAACCCCAGGGCAAAAAGCCCTGCCCCAAATGGCCGCGCCAGTCAGTCCTGTCAGCGTCGAGCCCCTTGCAGCATTATCGCCCGCTCCCGTTACGCCGCCGCCTCCGCCAGCCGTCCCCCCAATGGTTGCCCCGCCGCCAAGTCCTATACAGGACGAAGGGCCGTTTGCCTTGTCAACGCCTCCTCAATCGGGCCTTGCCAAGGTTGAAGATTCTAAACTTGCACCATCGTCACCCCCCGAACAAAATCTACCGACAACAAATACCAACCCCATACCGCCACAACCTGTCGCCACCGCTTCGACCACCCCGCAGGAAGCGCCGCAGCCGCCCGAAACGCCATCCAAAGCGGAAGACGATGTTGGCGCGCCCGGTCATATGGACAAGCTCATCAATGCCGTCGCCAGTTTCTTTGCACCGGACAAGCCGGAGCCTGCCGAAACAGCACCGCCCCCCGTGAACGAAAGCAAAATAGAAGCCAAACCCAAGGCTGAACCCAGAGCTACGGCTGAAGCTGAAGCTAAAACTGAACCCGAAACCGAGAGCAAAATCGAAGCTCAAAACAAAAATACGAAAATTGTTTTTGCGCCGACACCAGCCCCACCACCTTCCGAAAAGCCACTGCCTTCCGAAAATAAGGCCCGCGCCCATAAAATTGCCCATAAAAACTTAAATGAAGCGCTGAAACTGCCCTTGGGCGAAACGCTCTCCGAACAGCTTTCCCAAACGCCTGATGCCTGCATCACAAAAGCAAAGGAGAAAGCAGTTTGCATCGAACAAACCGATTGGTCAGAGGGTCTCTTCAGCCACTTCGATCAACTCAAGACCAGTATTTTCAAACGGTTTGATAAAGGCAACCGAGCGGTCGTCGGCTATCGCGATGGCGCGGCCAAGTTTGTGCAAACCATTTTTGCCGCATCCGACTTCACGTCGGTAAGCGATCATTTTATAAAAATATACGGCGAACCTGACGAACGCACCAAACGCACCGCCGCCCCTCTGGGCAAGCCTAGGGAAGTCAATCTGGTGCTTTCGTGGTATGGTTATGACGAGACGGCTCAGCGCGAAACGGTTCTGCAAATCATCAACTACGATGAAACCCGGAGCAATTTTGTGAATATGGACGAAGGGACCGTCATTTTAAAATATCACGACGAACCATCGCCCTTCACATACGTCACCGCAATAGAACTCATTCGCATCCCCTGACGAAAAATATCCCGCCGTCACATGTGATGTGAACCCGGCGGGATGCTTTCAATATTACAAAAAGATGGTGCCCCCAGCCGGACTCGAACCGGCACGCCCGTAAGGACAATAGATTTTGAGTCTATCGCGTCTACCAGTTCCGCCACAGGGGCAACGGAGGGTATGCGGGCGACATCATACTCACCACGCGCCTTTGGTCAACACATACCTACGGGGCTTTTGCGATTTTGTCGAACGCGCACCAAAGCCGCCTGCCGCCGCCGATTTTGCCATTTTGTTCGGTAGCTTTCTCGCCATAAAGTTTTTAAACTAAGCCATGATCCTGCCATACACCCGCCTTTATCCCATCATCCTGGCCACCGTCGGCGCGGGCGCGCTGACCATGGCGTATGTGGCGCAATTCGGTTTCGGGCTGGAGCCGTGCATTTTATGCCTCTATCAACGCATCCCCTACGCCCTGGTGGCGATTTTGGGCTTTAGCGCCATGCGCTGGCCGCACCTGCTGCGCCCCGCGTTGATGCTGGCGTTGGGCATATTTTTAATCGGGGCAAGCATCGCCTTTTACCATGTGGGTGTCGAACAACACTGGTGGGCCTCGGCTACCGGATGCACGGGCGGCAGCCTTTCCGCCACCGTCACCACCGCCGATTTGCTCAAAAGTCTGGAAGCGCCGCCGCCCAAAGCCTGCGATGCGGTGGATTGGACGGTGTTGGGCGTTTCCATGGCGGGATGGAATGTAGTATTCTCGTTGATCTGGGCGGGGGCGTGCGCCTATGCCCTTCACCGTTTAAGGGAGCAATAAAATGAGCGCAGCCAAAACGACAACTCCGGTCGGCGGGCGTATGCCGGGCGATCCCACCCGCGAAGAACTGATCGAACGCATCATCCGCGTCGACCAGGCGGGCGAGTATGGCGCGGTGCGCATTTACCAAGGCCAGTTGGCGGTGCTGGGCAACGGCCCCAAGGGCGACATGATCCGCCACATGAAACAGCAAGAAGACGTACATCTCGACACGTTTTCGAAAATGGTCTCCGAACGGCGCGTGCGCCCCACCGCGCTGATGCCGATCTGGCACGTGGCGGGCTTCATGCTGGGCGCGGGCACCGCGCTGCTGGGTGAAAAAGCGGCCATGGCCTGCACGGTAGCGGTCGAAGAAACCATCGACGAACACTACCAAGCGCAGATCAAAAAACTCGGCGATGATGAACAAGTCTTGCGCGCAACCTGTTCCAAGTTCCGCGACGAAGAGCTTGAACACCGCGATATCGGTTATGCCCATGGCGCCGAAAGCGCCCCGGCTTATCCGCTCTTAAGCCGCGCCATCAAATTCGGCACCAAACTGGCGATCAATCTGTCGGAAAAAATTTAGTCCCCAGCATATCGAGGTCTGTCATGAAAAAATACATGATCGGCAAATCCATGAGGTTGTTCTTTACCGTCGCAGGCAGCGTTTTGTGGCTTGGTATTTGGTTGACCGGATTTGCCCAGGTGCATTGGCTGTTGTTCGTGCCCGCGGTCTTTTTTCTTTTTGCCGCCGCCACCGGCATATGCCCGGGCCTGATCATTTCAAAAATGATTATGGGCGAGACGTCCAACACCCCGTAACCGGGCAGCGCCAGCTCAGCTTTTTCTTTTGGTGACGAGACCAGCGATCACGCCGCGCAGGGTGCGCACTTCCCGATCGGTCATGCGCGCGCGTTGAAACATGTTGCGCAGATTGCGCACCATGGTCGGGCGTTTATCGGGCAGGGCCAAAAAGCCGCAGTCATCCAATTCACCTTCCAAATGCTCAAACAGGCCGACCAATTCTTCCTTGGTGGCGGGGCGGGTGTCTAAGCGGATTTCAAAACTGGCGGGCGGTTGGGCGGTGGCGCTTTGAAACCACTCATAACCCATCAACAACACCGCCTGCGCCAAATTCAACGAACTGAACGCCGGGTTCAGCGGCACCATCAAGATCGCGTCGGCCAGCGCCACGTCGTCATTGTGCAGACCCACCGCTTCTTTGCCGAACAACACCCCGCACTTGACGTCGCGGGCGATACAGGCGCGCATTTCACCCGCGGCGGCGTGGGCAGTGAACACGTCTTTGGTCATATCGCGGGCGCGCGCCGTGGTCGCCATGACAAAGCCCAAGTCGGCCACCGCCTCGGCGGTGGTGTCGAACACCCGCGCATTTTCCAACACCACCGACGCGCCGGAGGCCGTTTTTTCGGCTTTGACGTTGGGCCATTTTTCACGCGGTTTGACTAAGCGTAAATCGGTCAGGCCGCAGTTCAACATGGCGCGCGCCACCATGCCGATATTTTCGCCCAATTGCGGCTCCACCAAGATTACGGCGGGGCTTTCGCCATCGCTGCGCACGGCCTTGTCCTTGGCCGGGCGACGGTTTTTTGTATAGGATTTCCGCTCGGTCATGGCGTTCAAGCCCCAGCTGCGGTAACGCCGTCATGAAACAGCTTATAAACGATGGAATCGCGCAACGCGTTATAGGACGCATCGATCACGTTGGCCGATACGCCCACCGTCGACCACATGCGCCCCTTGCCGTCGGTGCTTTCGATCATCACCCGCGTGACCGCTGCGGTAGCATCGCCGGGGGTGAGGATGCGCACTTTATAATCCACCAGCCGCAAATCTTTCAAGGTTGGATACAACGGCAGCAATACCTTGCGCAAGGCCGCGTCAAGGGCGTTGACCGGGCCGTTGCCTTCCGCCACCGCCATGTCCTGTCCACCCCTAACGGCCAGTTTCACGGTCGCTTCGGATAACGAGACGACTTCGCCCCGTTCGTTCCAGCGGCGCTCGTTCAACACCCGAAAGCTGGCGCAATGGAAATATTCGGGAATATCACCCAGCGCGCGACGGGCCAGCAGCTCGAAACTGGCCTCCGCCCCGTCGTAGGCATAACCCTGCATTTCATTGGCTTTGACCGTTTCCAGCAACGCGCCTAAGCGCTTGTCATCCGGCGCCACATCGATGCCGATTTCCCGAAACCGCACCAACAAATTGGACCGCCCGGCCTGATCGGAAACCAGCACATGACGAATGTTGCCGACGCTGGCGGGGTCCACGTGTTCGTAACAGCGTGGATCCTTTTCCACCGCCGACACGTGCAGCCCGCCCTTGTGCGCGAACGCCGCGTCGCCCACATAGGGACGATGCCGATCCGGCGCGCGGTTGAGGCGTTCATCGAGCATCGAAGACAAAGCGCGCAAGTGCTTCAAGCCGCCCGTGCCGATGCCGGTCACAAAGCCCATCTTCAACATCAAGCTGGGAATGATGCTGATTAAATTGGCGTTGCCGCAGCGTTCGCCCAATCCGTTGATGGTGCCCTGCACCATACGCACGCCGGCGCGCACCGCCGCCAATGAATTGGCCACCGCATTGCCTGTATCGTCATGACAATGGATGCCCAGTTTTTCGCCCGGCACGGTCTTGCAAACTTTGGCGACGATTTCTTCAATTTCAAACGGCAGCGTGCCGCCATTGGTATCGCACAGCACTACCCAGCGCGCGCCGCCTGCCAAAGCCGCATTGACGCACGCCATGGCGTATTCTGGATTGGCTTTGTAACCATCGAAAAAATGTTCGGCGTCGAGCATGACTTCGTCCATCCGCTTAACCGCATGGGCCACGCTGTCCGAAATCATCTTGAGATTTTCTTCGCGGGCGATACCCAGCGCAACGTCGACTTGATAATCCCACGCTTTGCCCACCATGCACACCACGCGCGCCGACGTGGTGAGCAACGCGCCCAAACCAGGATCGTTGTCGGCGCTGCGCCCGGCGCGCCGGGTCATGCCAAACGCGGCGATGCGCGCATGGGAAAGTTCGGGCAGATTGTTGAAAAAACTGTCATCGGTAGGATTGGCACCCGGCCAACCGCCTTCGATGTAATCCACCCCCAACCGATCCAGTTCGCGCGCGATGACGTCCTTGTCCACCGGGCCGAAATCGACGCCGGAAGTCTGCGCGCCGTCGCGCAAGGTTGTATCGTAGATATAGACGCGATTTTGGCTCATCGGTGGCGGTTTTCCTGTAGTTCTGGGCCGTTAGGCCGTGCGGAGAATGCCGAAAATACCCGCCCAGCACAAGTTTTTCCGCCCCTAACCCGCCAGACCTAAAAATTTTATGCCAAGTCTTTGAAAACGCTATACTTGGCGACACGCTTACAAATGTATACTCTGCACGGTAAGCTTTAATCTTAGCGATTGAATATCGCGCCGCCAAACAAACCTTTTGAAAGCAAAAAAGGCGGCGCTAGGGGTGGGAAACCCAAAACGGGTTGTCGGAGAATATGAGCGCAACGTTTGATTTTGAGCATGACGAGGACTACCCCGCCTTTCGCGAGCGCGCCACGGGAACCAACGTCAATGAACAAACCTTGTTGGCCACCGATTACCTCAATCACTTCAACGAAGTGGTGATGACGCTGGAAATGCTCGCCGACATGCCCGAACTTCTAGAAGAAGCCAAGGCGTGGAAGCCCAAAGACTACAAGGACCACTTTCGCGACAGTACCATCGCCGACAAGGAGCTGGCGATCGAGGCCTATGACCACGCGCCGCCCAAGTTCAAAGTCCCGTTCGAGCAGAACATCGATAAAATCAATCACCTGATCACCACATCGGTCGAACGCTTGGAGACCGATATTCAAAACGGTGATATGGATCTGGTGCGTGTCAACGCGCAAGCGCTCAGCCAGGTGATCCAACGCCTGATGGACATGTGCAGCGCCAACATCCACGGTTCCGAAACCACCATGGACCAAGCCGATATCGACATCCTCATCGGTGCCGCACCGCAACAAAGCGCCTCGAGCGGCAATCAAGCCGATATCGACGCCCTGTTCGACTGATCTCGGTTTACTGAATTTTTTAAGCGGAAGGCTTGCGTAGCTGCTGGATGGGAAACGGCATGACGTTGCCGCCCGCTAGACGCACAAAATCTTCAAACGGAATGGGTCGGCTGAACAAATAACCCTGACCGATATCGCTGCCTAAGCCATGCAGGAAGGTGCTCTGGCGCTCGCTTTCCACGCCTTCGGCGATGACCTTAAGACCAAGGTTCTTCGCCATGTTGACGATAGCCTTAGCCATGGTCACTGCGTCGGGATTGTCGGGCAGACCTATAACGAACGAGCGATCGACCTTCAACGCATCCAACGGGAATTTAGTAAGATAACTGAGCGACGAATAGCCGGTGCCGAAATCATCGATGCTGAGCGACACGCCCAACGCCTTCAATTCTTTGAGCACACGCACGGTTTCATCCGCATTTTCCACCAACATGCTTTCGGTCAGTTCCAGGTCCAGGCAATGGCTGGGCAGGCCGGTCGCCTTCAGCACCTCGGCAACGCGTTCGGCCAATGCCCCTTGCTGAAATTGGCGCACCGACAAGTTTACCGCCACGCTAACGTGATCAAGCCCCTTGTCCACCCAGGACTTTGCTTCACGGCATGCGGTTTCCAAAACCCAATCGCCGATGGACACGATCAACCCCGTTTCTTCGGCCACCGGCACAAATTCAACCGGCGATACCGGCCCCAAATCGGGGTTGTTCCACCGCGCCAGCGCTTCCGCACCGACGATGCGCCCGCTGCTCAAATCCACCTTGGCTTGATAGGCAATATGGAATTCATCGTTTTCCAAGGCATGGCGCAATCCATGCTCAACGGACATGCGGCGCAGCGCGTTGGCGCTCAACGTCGATGAATAAAACTGGAAGTTATTGCGGCCCTGTTTTTTGGCGTGATGCGAAGCGGTATAGACGTTTTTCAGCAAATCGTTGACGTTTTCGCAGTTGTCCGGATAAACGATCACACCGATCGAACCCGAAGTATAAAGTTCCTTGCCATCGACGTGGAACGGCTGGCTGAGTTGGCGCAACATGCGAGTGGCGACGGCTTCGACCTCGCCTTCTTCACGCACTTCTTCCAAGATGACGGTGAATTCGTCGCCCGACAGTCGGGCCACCATGTCCTTGCCGCGCACACACGATTCCAGGCGCTTGCCCGCCAATTGCAACACCACGTCGCCGGCTGAGTGGCCCATGGCGTCGTTGATGTGTTTGAAGTTATCCAAATCGATAAACAGCACCGCCGTCTTAGCGCCGCTTTTATCGGTTGACTGAGTCGCTTCCAACAGTCGTTCATTGAACAGATAACGGTTAGGCAAATGAGTAAGCGGATCGCGCGTGGCGAGAAATTTCAATTTGTCTTCAGCACGTTTGCGTTCGGTGATGTCGCGCATCACGGCGATGTAGTGTCTGCGGTCGCGCAGCACAAAACCGCTCAAGCTGACTTCAAGGGGAAAGGTAGAACCCTCCCTGCGCAACCCCGTTACCTCACGCCGGGTGGTGCTACCCTGAACATTTTCCAGGCTTTTCAACACCATTTGAGAGTCGGACTGACGCCGCCCGCGCGCATCGGGAATCAGGCTCGCGATTTTTTCTCCCGACAAACCGCCCGAACGATAATCAAAAATTCTTTCCGCCGCCGGATTGGCGGTTTCGATGATGCCCATTTCGTTGATGGTAACAAGACCATCCACGGTGGTATCCATGATGGAGCGCAAAAACTCTTCACGCTCGGTGATCTCGCGCATAACGCGGTTCTTTTCCGTAACGTCGCGCGCCACCAACATAATCTGTCGCGAAATATCGCCTTGCGCATCCCCATAAACGGTGGCGGCGACTTCAACATCGACCTCGCGTTTGTCGCTGGTCAGCATTTTCATACTAAACCGGCGCTGTCCTTGGGTCAGTTCTGCAAAACCGTTATCGAGAAACCTCCCATAATCCCGGTGCACAAAATTGCGAAGCGATACCCCTCGGGCTTGTTCCGCCGTCAACCCCAACAGCGCACAGCCGGCAGGGTTCAAAGCTTCAATTTCGCCATCGATGGTACAGATAGCGATCATATCCGGGGCCAAGTCGATCAGGCTGGCATGTTGCTCTGCGCTTCCGGCCAATGCCTCGTAACGACGATCTTCCAGAAGTTCATTCAACAAATCGAGGATGCTCTGGCCGGACTTGCGAATGTCTTCGGCATATTCGCGGTACTGAGGGTGCGACATAGGCCCCAACATCTCAGCGCTCATCATATCGGCAAAACCGATAATGTTGTTCAAGGGCGTGCGCATCTCATGCGATAGGGTGCGTAAAATGCTGCGCCCTTGCTGCGCCGCGCCATCGGCCAAGGGCAACCCGTCTACGAGATGGCTGTCTTTATCGCTACCGCTCATCAAGAATCTCTGCGCACCAGTTTCCATGAGGTACAGACACCTAGCACCCCTTCCCACACGATTGCCGATATGACCGACGCCACCCAAACAAAACGCGAACCCGGACTATAACACACCACTTGTGAGGTAAAAAGCGCATTAGTCCGATAGTATTAGAGAAGCTCCAAAACTGCGCCACCCGGTTATTGTCGCCGCCAAGCGGTCGTGCCCGCGCCGTCTTCAAGGATGATTCCTTGGGCGGCCAATTCATCGCGAATACGGTCGGAAGTGGCGAAATCCTTGGCCGCGCGAGCTTGAATGCGCTGTCCGACCAAGGCATCGATATCGGCATCGGACAGCCCGCCGACATGACCCGCCCCACGCAGCCAAACATCGGGCGACTGCCCCAACAGCCCCAAAACATCCCCCGCCAGCAGCAATTCGCCTTTCAGCAACGCCTTTTCCCCGGCATCGCGGGCAACGTTAAGACGGGTTTTCAACTCGAACAAATGCGCGATGGCCTTGGGCGTATTCAAATCGTCCGACAGTGCCGCGATTACGGCGACGGGCGGATGATCGGGAACATCGGCTTTTACGTCCCCAGCGTTGCGCAGCGCCAAGTAGAATTCATCCAATTCTTTTTTGGCATCGGCGATACCTACTTTACGGAAATCGAGCGGCTGGCGGTAATGCGTTTTCAACAACGCCAAACGGATGGCTTCGCCGGGAAACTCTTTCAGCAGGTCATGCACGGTGTAAAAGTTGCCCAAGGATTTGGACATTTTTTCGCCTTCGGCCATCAAGTAGCCGTTATGCAGCCAGTAGTTCACGAACTTCGCCCCGCCGTGCGCGCAGGTCGACTGGGCGATTTCATTTTCGTGGTGGGGGAAGATCAAGTCTTGACCGCCACCGTGAATGTCGAACGTCGGGCCTAAATGCTTTTCGCTCATCACCGAGCATTCAATGTGCCAACCGGGACGACCGCGACCCCACGGGCTTTCCCAACCGGGCTGATCGGGGGTCGAAGGTTTCCACAGCACAAAGTCGGCGGGATCGTTTTTATACGGAGCCACCTCGACCCGCGCGCCCGCAATCATTTCGTCGCGGTTGCGCCCCGACAATTCGCCATACGCGCGGTAGCTGGCGACATTGAACAGCACGTGACCTTCGGCTTCATAAGCGTGTCCGGCAGCGATGAGCTTGCCGATCATGGTGATCATACCGGGAATATGTTCGGTCGCGCGCGGCTGGTGATCGGGCGGCATCGCGCCCAAGGCGCCCATGTCGGCCAGAAACGCCTGTTCGGTGCGCTGGGTGATCGCGCCGATGGTTTCACCGCTTTCGGCGGCGCGATTGATGATTTTGTCATCGACGTCGGTAATGTTGCGCACATAAACGACGTGATCTTCGCCATAGGTTTCGCGCAGCAGCCGGTACAAAACGTCAAACACCACCACGGGGCGCGCATTGCCGATGTGCGCATAGTCGTAAACCGTCGGCCCGCACACGTACATGCGCACGCGTGTCGCATCGATCGGTTTGAATGTTTCCTTGGTGCGTTTGAGCGTGTTGTAAAAATGAATGGTCACGAAATCAGCCCCGTTCGCCGTGCAGTCGCTTGAGCGCGCGTTCACGCCCAATCAAAGGCAGATATGCCTTGAGCTCGGGCCCATGGTCAAGCCCGGTCAAGGCGCGCCGTAGCGGCATGAACAATCCCTTGCCCTTCTGCCCGGTCCGTTCTTTCACCGCTTGAGTCCACTGCCCCCAGGTATCGTCGGTCCACGGCTCATTGGGCAACAGCTCGGCGGCATCCGTCAAAAAACCGGCATCGGCGGCGTCGACTTGCGGCTGAATGTCGCCGGTGGCGATGTCCAGCCACGCCTGTACGTCGCTTAACCGCTCGACGTTGGCACGCACCGCCAGCCACAACGGCTCGGTCGTATGGTGAGGCAAACGATCCTTCACCTCGGCAAAAGCGGTGGCGTGCAATACCTGGGCATTGATGCGCATCAGATACGCCATATCGAATTTGGGCGTGGCGCGGGAAAAATGCGCAAAATCGAACGCATCCACCAACGCCTGCAAGCTCGCCTCGGCCTTAATGTCGTCCGAGGTGCCCAAATGCGCCAGATAGGACGCCAGCGCCAGCGGCTCGATACCGTCGGCGCGCAAGTCTTTCAACGCCAGCGAGCCTAAGCGCTTGGACAATCCGCCGCCTTCGATGTCGGTCATCAGCGGCAGGTGCGCAAAACTCGGCACCGGTTTGCCCAGGGCTTCGAACATCTGCACTTGCAGCGCGGTATTGGCCACATGGTCTTCGCCACGCACCACATGAGTGATTTCCATATCGGCGTCGTCGATGGCGCTCGGCAGCATGTAAAGCCAGGTGCCGTCTTCGCGCCGCACCACCGGATCGGAAAGTTTATCCGCCTCGAAACTGACCGGGCCGCGCACCAGATCGGTAAACGCGATGGTTCCGGGCACGAGCTTGAACCGCCAATGCGCCCGACGGCCTTCGGCTTTGTAAGCTTGCAGCTTTTCTGCAGATGGCGGTGTGTAAATGGGCGGCAAGCCCCGCGCCCGAAGGCGCTTGCGCAGATAGTCCAATTCTTCGGACGTCTCATAACATTCGTAAACCCGCCCCGCCGCCAGCAACACCTCGAAGGCTTTGTCATAAGCGGCCAGACGGTCGCTTTGTTTTTCCGTGCCGTCCCAATCTAAACCCAGCCACTTCATGTCTTCCTGAATGGCGGCGGCGAACGCATCGGTCGAGCGTTCCAAATCGGTATCGTCGAGACGCAGTACAAACCGCCCGCCCATATGCTTGGCGGCCAGCCAATTGACCAGCGCCAACCGTGCATTGCCGACATGAAGATAGCCCGTGGGGCTAGGAGCAAAACGAAAAGCGGTCATAAAGTCAGCCCGTATATCCATTGGTGAGCGGGTAGCGGCGGTCGCGGCCAAAAGCGCGCGAAGTAATCTTAACGCCCGGCGGCGCTTGACGGCGTTTGTACTCCGCCCGGTCCAGCATACGCCAGACCCTTTGTACGATTTCCAGGTCGTGGCCGCGCGCGGCAATGTCGCGCACGCCCATTTCCTTTTCAATCAGGCAATACAAAATATCATCCAATTTGTCATAGGGCGGCAAGCTGTCTTGGTCGGTCTGATTGGGTTTCAGCTCCGCCGACGGAGCCTTGGTGATGATACGTTCGGGTACGACGCGGCCCTTCGGCCCCTGCAACCCCTCGCCGTGATGTATATTGCGCCAGCGGCACAATGCAAACACCCGCGTCTTATAAACGTCTTTCAACACGTTGTAACCGCCGCACATATCGCCATAGAGCGTCGCATAGCCCACCGACATTTCCGATTTATTGCCCGTCGACACCACCATGGAACCCAACTTGTTCGACAGCGCCATCAAAATCAGCCCGCGCGAACGCGCCTGGATGTTTTCTTCGGTGGTATCCGTGGCATGCTGCGCAAACTGGTCTTCAAGCAGGCGCTCGAACGTTTCCATGGCGGGCTGGATGGACACCGTGTCCAGCTTAACGCCGAGCAGCCGTGCGGCCTCTGCCGCATCTTCCAGGCTTTCCTGAGAGGTATAGGGCGACGGCATCATCACGCAGCGTACCCGCTCCGCGCCCAACGCATCGACCGCCACGGCGGCGGTGATGGCGCTATCCACACCACCCGAAAGGCCGATCATCACGCCGGGAAAGTTGTTTTTGTTTACGTAATCGCCAAGTCCCATCACCAACGCTTTATAGATGGCCTCGTTTTCGTCAAGCAGTGGGGCCATCGGGCCATCGGTGGGAATCAAGGTGGCGTTTTCGACATTGAATTTGACCGCTGCAACCGTATTTACAAACGCGGGGAGCTGGGCGCGAACTTGGCCCTGAGGATCGATAACGAACGATTCGCCGTCGAACACCAATTCGTCCTGCCCGCCGACTTGGTTCACATAAACCAGCGCCAATCCGCTTTCGCGCGCCCGTGCCTGGGCGAGTTGCAGGCGCAAGCCTTGTTTATCCACCTCAAACGGCGAACCATTCAGCACCAACAAAACGTCGGCGCCATCTTCCATGACACTTTTGGTCACTTCAGTCGTCCACATGTCCTCGCACGTCATGACGCCGAGTTTAAAACCGCGAAAACCCACCGCACCGGGAAGAAAACCGGACGCAAACAGGCGCTTTTCATCGAATACACCATAATTGGGCAGATCGTACTTAGGGATAACCGCCTGCACGCGCCCGCCTTCCAACAGCAGCGCCGCATTGTAAAGTTTGCCGTTTTCCGCCCACGGCGCGCTTAACAGCAGACCCGGCCCTTGATCCTTCGTTTCCAACGCCAAAGCCTCGACCGCTTCGTGAACGGCATCGAGAAAGCTTTTTTTCAACACCAAATCTTCAGGCGGATAACCGCTGACCACCAACTCTGAAAACACCACCAAATCAGCGCCTTGAGCGCGAGCATCAGCGCGCGCCGCGCGCACCAAGTCCGCGTTGGCGTCAACATCGCCCACGGTGGGATTCAACTGGGCGAGGGCGATGATCAGGCTGTCGTTCATAAATATCGTCTGAGGTGGGTGGATGGCGGGAAAATCATGGGCTGGAGGGTAGGCTGAGGGCGGATTCCTGTCAATAAAACCCTATTTCATCGTATTTTTGGCCATGGTTATCCTCTTTCCACCTTTATGAATTTTCGGTTACACTCGCCTTATACGCTGATCCACTCAGGGCAAAAGCCCGAAGTGGAAAAAGGCAGGGTGAAAATGAGTCGGCCAACGGCTAAAGCAGCAAATCATTCATACGTAAAGATCGAGCAGCCCAGCGGCAGCGCGTTATGCCAGCAGTTGGTGCATTCGACGTTGGACGATTATACCGAGCGCCTGATTAAAATGGTGGAAAGCTCCACCCATGGCCTCAGCACCAATGATATCCGCGGTTTTCTGGATGACTACAAATCGAAAAGCCTCGATACCAACACACCCATCTTCAAAGCCCATTTTCAGCGTTGCCTGAACCGGCGCGAACAGGAAGTATTCGATCCCAACCGCCGCCAGCCGTTCAAGCGCGTGCTGACCATGCGTTTCATCGACCTGTTTCCGCCGGAAGGCGCGCTCGACAACAACAACACCTACGTGTCGCGGCGCATATTGCCGGGGTTGTTTTCGGCGCTTGAAAAAATGGTGGGCTCCGACCCGTTTGCCCACGGTTATGCCGCATGCCGCGACGCGTCGGAAAGCACCAAGGACGCCAACGACAACATCATCTGGGAAGATCTTTATTCCCATGAAGCCGCGTTAAATGCCGTCGATAATCTCCTGATGCGTCTGGTCCCGCACTTCGATAACCCGATGAAACGCGTTGTTTGGATGCTGTCGATCATCAATAATGATCTGGCCGATCCGCACGAATTCGATTTTGAAGGCCGCGCCAATCAAGACTGGCAATTGACCGAGCGCGGTATGATCAACGTGCTGCGCCACTTGTTTAGAAATTTGCGCCACCGGCTCTCCGATCAAGCCGAGGTCCAGGCCTTAAGCCAGAAGTACGGCACCGGCGCCACCCGCCAATTGGTGGCGCTGATCACGGCGCTGGATCAAGCCAAAGTTTGACCTCCGGCGACACAACCGTAACGATT
Organism: Rhodospirillales bacterium; assembly: GCA_024653965.1. GTDB lineage: Bacteria > Pseudomonadota > Alphaproteobacteria > Rhodospirillales > Magnetovibrionaceae > JANLGW01. The sequence goes on along the minus strand of JANLGW010000040.1, from coordinate 15,659 downwards.
ACGGGGCTTGCATTTGATATGATGTATCGTCAAATTACAGCATGACCGTACCAAAGCCGCCCCAGGAATTGACCCGCCAACGCACCGAGGAACGCGCCCGCGCGTTGAGCAATGCGGTCGTTCAGGCGTTCACCGATAAGCTTAAAACCGAAATCCACAAACACGGCGGTTTTTTAGGCATCCGCCACGTGGACGAAATCGAAGCCGAGTTCCAGGCCAAAGCCAAACAACTGTCCGGGCTTTTTGCCCAAGCCTTTGACGAAGCCGCGCGTGAACAGGAAGAGCTGCGCTGGTTTTCCATCAAACGTCCGGCGTTCGACCGCTTGATCGTCAAACGCTTCGAACAGCTGTTCATGCACAAGGATGCACGCGGAGAAATCCACGGCTGCATTTCCAGGCGATTGTTGCCCGGCTTTTTCCTGGCGCTCAACATGATGGCAGGGCCGGAAACCATGGAAGCCTACCAGCGCCGTTCAAACGAGGCCGTGACCCGCATCATGGGCGGGGTGTTGCCGATCAACTGGGACCTGGTGGATCAAGACGCCGCCATCCGCGATGTGTTGTTAGACGCCCAGTACACCATCGCCCAGTATTTCGAAGACCCCCATCACCGCTTCACTTGGTTCATCCAGATCGCCAACGCCCACATGGCCCCGGCCATGAACGCCCACAGCTTCGACGCCACCTGGGAGTTGGGTCATCGTTCGCTGCACCTGCTGATCAACAGCCTGCTGAACGACTTAAAGGCCGCCGTCGACGACGATCAGGCCTGGGAGCGTCTGGCGAAACGGCACCCCGGCGCCGACCGCTCGAAGATGGACATCATCCTCGAGCGTCTGACGCAGCATGACTAGAGTGCGATCGCAATAGGTTGAAGCATTTTGCTTCAGCCTATTGCGTGAATCGCCCTCTAATATATTGATAGGGGCGGATTCACGCTTTAGGTGGGATCGCTATAGCGCGATTCCACCTAAAGCGATCCGACCCTAGGCGCCCGCCGCCAATTCGCGCGCGCGCACCAACTGACGTTCCTGTTTCAACTGTTCGGCCAACAAAAACGCCAATTCCAGCGCCTGGGTCGCATTGAGGCGCGGATCGCAGAAGGTATCGTAACGCGCCGACAAATCGGCCTCGCGGATTGCCTGCCCGCCGCCCACGCATTCGGTCACGTCCTTGCCGGTCATTTCAAAATGCACGCCGCCGGCATGGGTGCCCTCGGCTTTGTGAACATCGAAAAACGCCAACACCTCGGCCAGGATTTGATCGAAGTGGCGGGTCTTGTACCCGGTCGAGCTTTTCACCGTATTGGCGTGCATGGGATCGCATGACCACACCACGTTGCGGCCTTCGCGTTTGACCGCGCGGATCAGACCCGGCAGCACACGCTTGACGTTGTCCGGCCCCATGCGGGTGATCAGCGTCAGGCGGCCCGCTTCGTTTTCGGGGCTGAGCGCATCGATCAAGCGGATCAGTTCGTCGGGCTCGATCGAAGGGCCGATCTTGCAGCCGACCGGATTGCCCACGCCTTTCAGAAACTCGATATGCGCGCCATCCAACTGACGGGTGCGTTCGCCGATCCACAAAAGATGCGCGGACGTGTCGTACCACAGCCCGGTCAGGCTATCGACGCGGGTCATGACTTCTTCATAGTTCAGCAGCAGCGCTTCGTGCGAGGTAAAGAACGACGTTTCGCGCATGGCTTGGGTGTTTTCCGAGGTCATGCCGCAAGCGCCCATGAAGTCCAACGCTTCTTGAATGCGGCTCGACATGTCGCGATAACGCTCGCCCTGAGCGCTGTCTTCAACGAAGCCCAAATTCCAGCGCTGCACCTTGTGCAGATCGGCAAAGCCGCCTTGGGCGAACGCGCGCAGCAGGTTCAGCGTCGCCGCCGATTGGTTGTAGGCCTGCACCAGACGTTCCGGATCGGGGGTGCGCTGTTCGGCCGTGAAATCCTGGCCGTTGACCATATCGCCGCGATACGACGGCAGCGTCACGCCATTGATGGTTTCAGTGTCTTCGGAACGCGGCTTGGCGAACTGCCCCGCCATGCGCCCGACCTTGACCACCGGCATGGCCGCGCCGAAGGTCAGCACCACCGCCATCTGCAACAACACCCGAAAAGTGTCGCGGATGTTGTTGGGATGGAACTCGGCGAAACTTTCGGCGCAATCGCCGCCTTGCAGCAAAAACGCCTCGCCCTGGGACACCCTGGCCAATTTGGTTTTGAGCTTGCGCGCCTCGCCGGCAAACACCAACGGCGGATAATTGCGCAAACGGTTTTCCGCGGCCTCAAGCTTGGCCGCGTCCGGGTATACCGGCATTTGCACGACGGGCTTGGTTCTCCAGCTTTTGGGCGTCCATTCGGCGGACATATGCAATTCCTTCATGTTCAACAAGAACGCAGGCTATAGCGCGCTTTGACGGGATTTTCCAGAGCTATCGCCGATTTATGCATCCTCGTCATGGTCGGGCAGCTTTTCCCGCATGGTGACGAATTCTTCCGCCGCGGTGGGATGGATGCCCACGGTGGCGTCGAACTGCGCCTTGGTCGCCCCGCATTTGAGCGCCACGGCGAAACCCTGCACGATTTCCGGCGCATCCTCGCCCACCATGTGAACGCCCACCACGCGCTGGCTGGCGCGGTCCACCACCAGCTTCATCATGGACCGCGCATCGCGCCCCGAAAGGGTATGTTTCAACGGGCGAAAGCGCGAGAGATAAACGTCCACCGGGCCATTTTTGCGCGCTTCGGCTTCCATCAGGCCGACGGTGCCCACGGGCGGATGGCTGAACACGGCGGCGGGCACGAAGTCGTAATTCATCGGCGTCGGACGGCCGCCAAACTGGGTGGCGACAAAAGCCATGCCTTCGTTGATCGCCACCGGCGTCAACTGGATGCGGTCGATCACGTCGCCCAAGGCGAAGATCGACGGCTGGGATGTTTGAAAATAATCATCCACCTTCACCGCGCCATGCTCGCTCAATTTTACACCCGCCGCTTCCAGCCCTAAGCCTTCGGTATTGGGGTGGCGTCCGGTAGCATAAAACACCCGGTCGCACTCGATCATTTCGGCGCCGTGCAGGCGCAACGAATATCCGTCAGGCGTCTTTTCAATCGAACGCACCACGCCTTCACGGTGCACTTTAATGCCTTGTTTTTCCATTTCCTCGGCCAGCGCGTTGCGGATGTCTTCATCGAAACCGCGCAGGATGTTGCCCGCGCGGATCACGATGGACACCGACGCGCCCAGCGCCTGCATCAGCCCGGCGAATTCGACCGCGATATAACCGCCGCCGACGATGGCGACGCGCTTGGGCAGTTCCGCCAAATCCAGCGCTTCGTTGGAGGTAATGGCGTATTCGATGCCGGGCACGTCGGGCAGGTGCGGACGCGATCCGGTGCTGATCAGAATTTTTGCCGCCGTAACCATTTTGCCCGCGACTTCGACCGCATGAGGCCCGGCCACCACGCCGCGCCCGATGATCAATTGCACGCCGCTTTCACGCAAGATGCGCTGATAGATGCCTTCCAGGCGATCCAGCTCGGTATTTTTGTTGGCGATCAACCGCTTCCAATCGAACGTCGGTTCGGCCACGTCCCAACCGAAGCCCTTGGCGTCGGCGAAGTCTTGGGCGAAGTCGGCGGCGTAGACCAACAGTTTTTTGGGTATGCAGCCGCGCATGACGCAGGTGCCGCCGACGCGGCTCTGTTCGACAATCGCCACCCGCGCCCCGGTTTTGGCCGCCATGCGCGAGGCGCGCACCCCGCCCGAACCCGCGCCGATGGTGATTAAGTCAAAATCGAATTTAGCCATCAACTGCCGCCCCTCATATGCCGCCCAAGCACATGTATTTGACCTCGACGAATTCTTCGAGGCCGTACTTGCCGCCTTCACGGCCTAAGCCCGATTCCTTGACGCCGCCGAAGGGGGCTACTTCGGTGGAGATGATGCCTTCGTTGATACCGACGATGCCATATTCCAAGGCTTCGGCCACGCGCCACACCCGGCCCACGTCGCGGGCATAAAAATACGCCGCCAGACCGAACGGCGTGTCGTTGGCTTGCGCGATGACGTCGGCTTCGTCGCTAAAGCGATACAGCGCCGCCACCGGGCCGAAGATTTCTTCCTGCGCGCACGCCATGGCGTTGGTGACGCCGGTCAGAATGGTCGGGGTGTAGAACGTGCCGCCCAGTTCATGGCGTTTGCCGCCGGTGACGACCTTCGCGCCCTTGGCCACCGCGTCGGCGACCAAGCGTTCGACCTTGACGATGGCGGCATCGTTGATCAGCGGACCTTGGGCCACGCCGTCTTCAAAACCGTCACCGACTTTCAGCGCCTTAACCGCCGTCGCCATTTTTTGCGCAAAGGCGTCGTACACGCCGTCTTGCACATAAATGCGGTTAGCGCACACGCAGGTCTGCCCGGTATTGCGATATTTCGACGCCATCACGCCCTTGAGCGCCGCATCCAGATCGGCGTCGTCGAACACGATGAACGGCGCGTTGCCGCCCAGTTCCAGCGATACCTTTTTGACCGTATCGGAACACTGGCGCATCAGCAGCTTGCCCACTTGCGTCGAGCCGGTGAACGACACCTTGCGCACGATCGGGTTGGCGGTAATTTCCGCGCCGATTTCTTTAGGATTGCCAGTGACGACGTTGAACACGCCTTTGGGGATGCCGGCGCGTTCCGCCAGCACCGCCAGGGCCAACGCCGAATAAGGCGTGTCTTCGGCAGGTTTGGCCACCACGGTGCAGCCCGCCGCCATGGCGGGCGCGCACTTGCGCGTGATCATGGCGTTGGGAAAATTCCACGGCGTGATCGATGCCACCACGCCGATGGGCTGTTTGATCACGACGATGCGCCGATCAATCGCCGGGGCGGGAACGGTATCGCCGTACAGGCGCTTGGCTTCTTCGGCGAACCATTCGATGAACGATGCGCCATAGGCCACTTCGCCCTTGGCTTCGGCGAACGGCTTGCCTTGTTCGGCGGTCATCAGCGTCGCCAGATCATCTTGTGCGTCCATTACCAGCTCGAACCACTTCTTTAATATGTTGGCGCGTTCCTTGGCGGTTTTGGCGCGCCATGCGGGCCACGCCGCGTTTGCGGCCTCGATGGCGCGCCGGGTTTCCGCCGCCCCCATCAAGGGCACGGTGCCCAGCTTTGCCTTGGAAGCGGGGTTGAACACGTCGAACGTCTGGGCGCTATCGGCACCCAGCCACTGGCCGTCGATATAAGCCTGCTGGCGAAAAAGCGAAGAATCGGAAAGTTTCATGGGTGTCCTCTACACGTAAACCTGGGGATAGGATTGACCACTATAGCCCCCCAAATTGCATCTGTTAACCACCCCCGTTGCCCCCCTCGCACCCCCCTTGGCGCCGGGGCCAAAATAAAAAAAGTGACGGAACGAAGCCAAATTCCCTTTATTTATCAAGGGGCGCATTTTTCAACTTCCGCACGTCCAATTGGTCTGCACATCGTCCGGTCGTCCGCGTTGATAGGAATATATAGCAAATTAGAGGAAATTTGTCAATCTTTTTGCGCCCCGTCTTGACCTTCCGGCCCGTGGAACGTTTAGACTGCCGCCTCAACCCCACCACCAGGAGACGCTCGCCATGCGCGGTTTATTTTTGCTGATTGCGTCCGGTCTATTGGCGGCCTGCGGCGACAGTTTCGACCGCGCCGACGCCTCCGACATCGACGCCGTCAACGCGGGCCAGCCGCTTTATGCCGAACACTGCGCATCGTGCCACGGCGAAAATTTGCAAGGCCAGCCCGATTGGCGGGTGGCGAAAGCGGACGGCACCCTGCCCGCGCCGCCGCACGACGACAGCGGCCACACCTGGCACCATGCGGATGCCTTGTTGTTCGACTACACCCAACAAGGCGGTCAGGCCATCGCGCCCGAAGGGTTCACCAGCGCCATGCCCGCCTTCGGCGCAAGCTTAAGCGACAGCGAAATCTGGGCGGTTTTAAGTTTCATCAAAAGCAAATGGAGCCTGCAGGCGCAAATCCGCCAGGGGCGGATGAACCAATAAGATATCAGTGCAATGGCAATCGGCTAAGCAGCCCACGCAGCATGCCCTTTTCCTCACTGGGTGCCGAAGGCTCAATCAGGGGTCTGTTGTCTTGCAGTTCTACTTGTAATTCTATTGGTGTATCTGCAATGACCTTTTCTTTAACCTGTGGAGCCGATGGGACCCAGGCCATTAAATTTTCGCCTACATCGGCATAAAATCCGATCACCAAGTCACGAATGTCTTCAACAAACGTCTGCTGCCCCATAAAACGGGTAACATTGTCACTGACGCGACTAATTTCAAAACCGCTGGGGATTACGGATAAATCGTCGGGCAATATTGCTTTTTGGTCTTCTCGAACCGTCGACAACGATTTGCATGTATTAAGGGATGGCTTCCTGAATTCAGAACGAATGATGAGATCGCCATCCTCGCAATCCGCCAATTGCCGCAACAGCCACGTTATGCAGGCAGTTGATCGGGTTTTATCCTGTGGCGGTTTCAGCCACATCGTTACATCCGCAACTCGACGCCCTATATCTGCACAGACATAAAGTCGGCTGGCTGCATCAGGAATGCTCAATTCCAAATACAAACAGTACTCAGTTTGTAATGTCTTCAGATCATCAATTACGCGCGTCTGAGGATTAGCTTTATGCGCTGCCGTCAACGCTACAGACACGCTCGCCCCTGTAGCGGTGCTAAGTTCCAAGGCCAAATAGCGTCCAATCTGATGCCAATCTTCGACGACCTCGACAACCGTAACATTTGCCAACGTTACGGCACGGTTATCACGCACGTTCTCGCACAAATTGCGCCAATTTTTACCCATGCGCACCGTCGCTAACACGCCAGTTTTGTCATTATTTAGATAACGAATGATTTCTGTAAGGATATAGGCTTGTTCCGGGTCGGACACGCCCTTGTTTTCAATGAGCATGATGGCTTCCGAGATTATCGCCATCCATGACCAGTGGTACAAACTCACGCTTCGTAATTTTTGCCCGTTCACTTTTACAGGATGATGGGTAGGCAATGTCGCGAACTGATTGGATATCGTAATAACTGCGTCAACACCGTATCGACGCGCCAAATCTAAATAATTTTCAATCTGCGTAACTTCCAATTCAGCATTGCCAACTTTGGCTTCCACCAGGGCTTTCCACGTTCGATTGCCAACTGTGACGACGATCATACCGTCGGGGCGCAAGTTTTCTTTCTCTGCACCATTTTTAAACACGACTTCACAAAAACAGGAAACCTTAATGGTTTTGGTGGCAGGCGCGTCAATGCTGGAAAGCATGCCACGAGCGAATTCCGAAACAGACATCAACCCCGCCATGATAACCGACGTGGCCTTGCGTTCCTTCTCCGATTCCTTGGCAATCGGGATCAGTCGCGCCAATTCTCCCTCAACAACATTCTCCGGCAATTCCCGATCCGACATTTCCGCCCCCACGCTACAGTTGGTATTGTCAAGAACCATAACACTATTGCGGGATGTTTTTGCAAGGTATTCTCACTTAAAGGTCGTGGATGGCCGGATCAAGCCCGGCCATGACGGCATGTATTATGCCGCCCCTTCCGTCATCGTCACCAGCACCGCCTTGCGCAATTTACGATCACGCTTGAGATGCCATTCGCGGCTCATGGCTTCGTTGCGGGAATCTAAGCGTTCGGCATAAAGCAGCGTCCAGGTGCGGCCACGGGTCGATTTCGCGCCGCGGCCCGAGTTGTGCGCGGCAAGCCGCACATCCAAATCAACGGTCCAGCCCACGTAAGTGCGCGGACCGCCAACGCCGATACTGCCCAGGATGTAAACGAAGCCGCACACGGTATTTCCTCTCCCGGCCCCTTTCGCCCTAGATCTTAAGAGCGGGCGACGGAAACGCCGACCCCCATCATGATCACGCCAGTGGTGCGGTTGACCCACCGGGCATTGCCGGGGCGCTTCATCAAGCGGCGCAACTGCTGGCCCAGAATGCACACCAGACTGATGCCCGCCAGCAGCGTCGCCGCCACCGTGAGCACGATTTGCCCACCCACCAGCGGCGTCAAGGTGGTGAGATCGACAAACAGGGGCAGAAAAGAAAGATAAAACACCACCAGTTTAGGGTTGGTGCCGTTGATCAAAAATCCGACCATCATCTGTTTGAGCGGAGAACGCGCGGGCTGGCTTTCATCCAGCGCCATGTCCTTGCTGGTGAACTGTTTGTACCCGAGATATACCAGATACATGGCCCCGGCCAGTTTGACATAAACCATCATCGGCGCCAGCACGGAGGCAAGCGCGCCCAGCGAAAAAAGCGCGATCAGCAAATACAACACCGCGCCGATCACTTCGCCCACCGCCAGCAAAAATCCGGACCGAAAACCGTGGCTGGCGCTGGTCGCCAGCACCGCCAGATTGGCCGGGCCGGGCGACAGCACAAACACCAGCGTCGCTAAAACCAGATTCAAGACAGAGGCGCCATCCATGAAAGAGCCCTCTATTCCACCGTTACCGATTTGGCCAGATTGCGCGGCTGGTCCACGTCGGTGCCTTTGATGCACGCGGTATGATAGGCCAGCAGTTGCACCGGAATGGCATAAAGAATGGGGGCCACAAACGGGTCCACCTGGGGCAGGGCGATGGTCGCGGCGGCGAGATTGCCCAGCTTGGCCGCACCCGGCACGTCGGACAAAAAGATCACCCGCCCGCCACGCGCGATGACTTCTTGCATGTTGGACGCGGTCTTTTCAAACAGCTCGTCGGTGGGCGCGATCACGATCACCGGCACATTTTTATCGATCAGCGCGATAGGACCGTGTTTCATTTCCCCCGCCGCGTACCCTTCGGCATGGATGTAGGTGATTTCTTTCAGCTTCAACGCGCCTTCCATGGCGATGGGGTAATTGGTGCCGCGCCCCAGATACAACACGTCGCGCGCCTTCGCCACTTCATGGGCCAGCTCTTTCAAACGGCCATCGTGGTTTAAGACTTCCGACGCCCGCGCCGGCACTTCCACCAAGGCTTCGACCAGTTGCGCTTCGCGTTCGTGGTCGATCGCCCCCTTAGCGCGGCCCAAGGCGATGGCGAAACACGCCAGCACCACCAACTGGGTGGTGAAGGCTTTGGTCGACGCCACGCCGACTTCCGGTCCGGCGTAGGTCAAAAAGGTCGCATCGGATTCCCGCGCGATGGTGCTTTGCGCCACATTGACGACGCTTAAGATATGCTGGCCGTGCGCCTTGGCATGGCGCAGCGCCGCCAGGGTATCCGCCGTCTCGCCCGATTGCGATACAAACAGCGCCGCACCGCCCGCCACCATCGGCGCATCGCGGTAACGAAATTCCGAAGCGACATCGATTTCGACCGGAATGCGCGCCAGCTTTTCGATCCAATAGCGCGCCACCTGACAGGCATAAAACGAGGTGCCGCACGCGATCAGCGTCAGGCGCGTAACGGTGCTCAAATCGAACGGCAAATCGGGCAGCGTGATGGTGCGCAGGGCCGGATTGATGAACCCCGTCAGCGTATCGCCGATCACCTGGGGCTGCTCATAAATTTCTTTGAGCATGAAGTGCGCGTAGCCGCCCTTGCCCACGGCGGCATCGGAAAAATCGCTGATGCGCACCGGGCGCTCGACCGCTTCGCCCGCTTCAGTGAACACTTCGACGCCGGATTTATCGAGCACCGCCCAGTCGCCATCTTCCAAATACATGACGCGGTTGGTCAGGCGGCTGAGCGCGATGGCGTCGGAGCCTAAAAACATTTCGCCGTCACCCAAACCGACCGCCAAGGGGCTGCCGCGCCTAGCCCCGATCATCAAATCGTGGTGTCCGGCGAAAATAATCGCCAGCGCAAACGCGCCGTCAAACCGTTTGAGCGACGCCGCCACCGCGTCTTTGGGGCTCAGGCCTTCGTCCATATAGGCGGTGATCAGATGCACCACGGCTTCGGTATCGGTGTCGGACGCAAACACATGACCCTTAGCCGTCAATTCGGCTTTTAATTCCTGGAAGTTTTCGATGATGCCGTTGTGCACCACCGCGACCTTGGCCGTGGCGTGCGGGTGGGCGTTGGCTTCGTTGGGAATGCCGTGGGTGGCCCAGCGCGTGTGGCCGATGCCGACATCGCCCGCCAACGGTTTGGCTTCGAGCGCGCGCACCAGATTTTCCAGTTTGCCCTCGGCGCGGCGGCGCTCGATCGCGCCATTGATCAAGGTCGCCACACCGGCGGAATCGTAACCCCGGTATTCGAGCCTTTTCAGCCCGTCCACCAGATGCTGCGTCACGTCTTGTTTGCCGATGATGCCGATGATGCCGCACATATGAGCCGTCAGTCCTTTTTCGGTTTTTCTTTTTGACGCTGTTCTTTTTCAGCGCGTTTGCGGTCGCGAAAGCGCTCCGCCGCGCCGGGTGCGCTTTTTAGTTCGGCGCGGGTGGTGACGATATCGTTTGCGCCGACGTCTTGGGTAAGGGTCGAGCCCGCACCGACGATGGCGCCCGCACCGACGTTGACGGGGGCCACCAAAGCGGTGTTGGAGCCGATGAACGCGCCCGCGCCGATGTCGGTTTTATGCTTCAAAAAACCGTCGTAATTGCACGTGATGGTGCCCGCGCCGATGTTGGCATCCGCCCCCACCCGCGCATCGCCGATATAACTGAGATGGCTCACCTTGGCACCCTGTTCCACGTCGGCATTTTTGATTTCGACGAAGTTACCGATCTTGGCGTCTTCGCCCAAGTTCGTACCCGGACGCAGGCGCGCGAACGGCCCAACGATAGCGCCCGATGCGATGATAGCCCCTTCGATATGGCAAAAACCTTTAATATGGACACGGTCGGCAATTTTAACACCGAGACCAAACTGCACATTCGGTTCGATCAGCACGTCGCGCCCAATTTTGGTATCGAAGCTGAAATAAACGGTCGAGGGGTCGATCAGACTCGCCCCGCCCTTCATCATTTTGTCGCGCATGGCGTCTTGAAAGATCACTTCCGCCTGCGCCAATTCGACGCGGGAATTGACGCCGATCAGTTCTTCTTCGTCGCCATCGACCACCACGCAGCGAAAACCGTCTTCGCGCGCGAAGCCCACACAATCGGTCAGGTAGTATTCGCCCTTGGCGTTGTCGTCGCTCAAGCGCGACAGAAACTGCGGCAGCAGTTCACCGTCAAAACACATCACCCCGGAATTGCATAAAGATATTTCGCGCTGCTCGGGTGTGGCGTCGTTCGCTTCGACGATCGCCATCAGCTCGCCGTCTTCGTCATCCAAGACCAAGCGCCCATAAACACCGGGATCATCCGGCTCGAAACCTAATACCACCACTGTCGGGGACAATTGACCGGGCTGCGCCTCGCGCGCTTCCAGCATGGCGTTGAGTGTCTGCTCGCGGATCAAGGGGGTGTCGCCGTATAAGATGAGCACATTGCCCTTGAACGGGCCTAACGCTTCCATGCCGACGCGCACCGCATCGCCGGTGCCCGCGCGATCAAACTGCACGGCGGTTTTGCGCGGGGCCACGGCGGCTTCTAATTGAGCCATATCGGGGCCGACCACCACCACGGTTTCATCCACATGGATTTTATCGAGCGTGGCGAGCAAATGGTTGATCATGGGCCGCCCACCGATGGGATGCATGACTTTAGGCAAATCGGACTTCATGCGTGTGCCCATACCGGCGGCGAGAACGATGGCGGCGGTTTTCTTCTTTGACATTCGTGGCGGCCTGACTACATATCCCAAGGAAATAAAAATAAGGAAATAGGGGCGGAGAATCGTTCCCCAAAGTGTAACGCGTGGGCAAAGTGCCACAAGCGCTATTCCCCGCCAAGTCAAAGATTGATACGGATTATTTCAGCATGGACCTTCAGCCTTTGGGGCGGATTTCCGCCCTGATTTTCGATTTCGACGGCACGCTGATCGACAGCGCGCCCGACATCCAGGCCGCCGCCAACCGCATGTTGCCGCCCTTAGGCCGCCGCGAGGTCTCCTTAAAAGAAGTGCAAATGATGATCGGCGACGGTGTGCCGAAGCTGGTGGAGCGCTGTTTTGCCGCCACCGGGGACATTCCGCCCCCAGAGGAATTCGACGCCTGTGTGGCGGCCTTCATCAAAGATTACGAGCCGCGCTCGGCTGAATTGACCCGCCCGTTCGATGGCGCGGTTGAGGCATTGCAAGGCCTCAAGGCCCGGGGCTTTAAGCTGGCCATCTGCACCAACAAACCCTATGGCGCGACGATGGCGATCTTGAAGGCTTTGAAATTGGCCGATTATTTCGACGTGATCATCGGCGGCGACAGCCTGCCCGGCATCAAAAAGCCCGATCCGCGCCATCTTCAGGCGGCGCTGGAAAGGATGCAGGCGGAACCCGACCACTGCGCCATGGTGGGCGACAACCACAACGATGTCATGGCCGGGCATGGCGCGGGGCTGGCGGTGGTGCTGCTCAGCCATGGGTATACCAAAACGCCGACCCGCGACCTGGGCGGCGAAGCGGTCATCGACCATTTTAAGGAACTGGAAGCGGCGCTGGCGGCGCTGCGCTAGGGCTTAGTTCGCCCAAAGGCCCGCGAACCCGTCTTGACAGGGCGGGGGCGGAGCCGTAAACAACCCGGGCAAAAGCCGATTGGCCGAAACACAACGCCGATCCAGTAGCGATCGGGCGCGTAGCTCAGCGGGAGAGCACTGCCTTCACACGGCAGGGGTCACAGGTTCAATCCCTGTCGCGCCCACCATCGAAACCTCAGGCCTAAAGCCTGAGGTTTTTTTGTGGCGCGACCATCAAAAAATCTTGCGAAAGCAACGCTTTCGCGGGCGCGCCCATCTAAAGGGAATTTCGACATTGGGGCGAACAGTTAGGCTGCCGTCTGACGAATTTTAGTTTGATCACCACGACCGGCCAGGATGCCCTCAACGGAAATATCTTCGTCCAGCGCCTCCCAGTGCATCCCGCGCCGACTCAATTCGTAATTCTCGCGCTGCTCCGGCGTGGCGTGAAGGAGGCGCGGGAACCATGCCAAAGGCACACCCACGACGCGACCGTCATCGAGCTCAACCCACATGCTGTTTTCATCGAACCGCAACGCTTTAGGCGAAATGCTCATGCCATGCCCTTTCGAATTCATCACGAAACTGCTCAATCAGCTTTTGAAGCTGACTGAGCGTCCGGGCGTCGAAGCCGTCATTGTAAGCTAAAAAAACGCCCGGGCATAGCCAGAACTTCGCCTCGTCTCTCCCTCGACGAGCGTGAATATGAGGCGGCTCACGGGGGTCTCCCTCGTCGCTGTAGAAGAAGAAACGAAATCCGTTCTGGCGAAGAACTGTTGGCATCTGGCCACTATAGCGGCCATTTTACGAACTTCAATCCGCCCCTAAATGAGCGCAGCGGGCGCGCCCTAAATCTTATTCAACACCATAATCGCGAATGTTGCCGATATTGCCGTTGCACTTTTTGAGGCAGTGTTTGACGATATCGCCGATGCTGGCGATGCCCACAAACGCATAACCGTCTTTCACCACCACATGACGGGTACGGCGCTCCGTCATCAAATCGCGCACCCCATCAATGGTGTCGTCGATGTCGCAGGTCACGATGTCGGTGGACATGATATCGGCCACCGGAAGTTCGCTCAAATCACGCCGCTCGGCAAAAGCCAGAATGATGTCGCGTTCCGATATGCTGCCCACGGTTGTTTGGTGACCGTTTCTGACCAAGGCGAAGCCGATGCGCTCCTTCTTAAACAACTCAGCCACCGCATGCACGCTGGTATCGGGAGGGACGGAGATGACATTTTGCCCCTTTTTGCTCAAAATTGTCTTGATGTGCATTGCTTGTCCTCCACAGGTGAACCGACAAACCCCCAAGCGATCTTGTTTTTATGGATAGGCCATATTTATCATATCAATTCGCTATTACACAACAAAAATTGGTAGCATCCCTGTATTTCCAAGTATTACCTGCGGTTCAAAAACTTTAGGCGACAAAAACCTGAAACGAGCACGGATCAGGCCTTCCCTTCAAAGCCCAATTGAACTTAAAATCAAACATAACAACCGAAGGCAGGTTTTAAGGAGCGGCACACCAAATGCATATATCTGAAATATTGAAAAAGAAAAGAAACAGCGACGTTTTTACGATTGACCCAAAAACCAGCGTCCGCGAAGCGGTCCACCTGTTCCGGGAAAAAAAGATTGGCGCGGCTCCGATCGTCACGCCCGGCCCTGCCGTCGTCGGCCTGCTGACCGAGCGGGATGTCCTTCATGGCATCGCCGATCATGGCGCGGCGGTGCTTGATATGACGGTCGAGCAACTCATGACCCGGGACGTTTATACCTGCACCCCGGAGGACGGTTACCACCAGATCATGCACCTGATGTCGGACAGGCACGTCCGCCATGTTTTGGTGGTCGTGGAAGGCCAGCTCAAAGGCATCGTCAGCGTCGGCGATATGATGAAAAACCGCTTGGATGAAAGCCAGTTGGAAATCAACGTGATGCGCGATTACACGCATTTCCGGCTGCCCCATGGCTAAGGGGGGAGGGGCTCACGGGTAAGGATAATGCCTTGATCTTAACTCCGTGGAACCTAGCCACAGGGCGTATTTAGGTTGCATCCCTTTGAAAAAACGGGCACCGTTCGACGCTGAAAATTGACCTCTATTTTTATAGGGCTTCCACAGGAGAACCCATTGGAAGGCTATTTGCCGGTAAGTTCAAACGGGGCGGCAGTCGAAGAAGCGACAAGCCGGCACACCCTTTTGAACCTTGATCCCGCCACGGGCCATGTGCGCCTGCCGCAGGGCGATTTTCTGCACGCCGATTTTACCCGTTCCGGCCCCGACCTGCTGATCGAAACCGCCGATGGCGGCGCTTATGTCGTGCCCGATTATTTCATGGCCGAAATCTCTCCGCCGCTGATCACCCATAAGGGCATGATGCTGAGCGCAAAGGTGGTGACGGCCCTGGCCGGTCCTTTAGCGCCCGGCATGGTGGCGCAGGCCGCGCAGGCCGCAGATGGCGTAGCGCCCCCAGATATCGGTTTGGGCGAGCCCATCGGTCAAATCAGCGAAAGCGAAGGCCAGGTCAGCGTCACCCACGCCAACGGCACCAAGGCCCCGCTGGCGACGGGCGACAACATTTTCCAAGGCGACATCCTCGAAACCGCAACTGCTGCCAACGTCAGCGTCATCTTCGTCGACGATACCATATTCTCGTTGGATGAAGACGCGCGCATGGTCATGGACGAAATGGTCTATGACCCCGACACCCAAAGCGGCGTCTTCAACGCCCAAGTGGTGCAAGGCGTGTTTTCGTTTGTCAGCGGCCAAGTGGCGAAAACTTCGCCCGATGGCATGGTGGTGCAAACCCCGACCTCGACCATCGGTATCCGCGGTTCGACTGGCGGGGGCAAAGCGGGCGCCGAAGGACAGGAAAACACCATCACCTTAGTCCCCGACGTGGACGGTAACGTTGGTGAATTTATCATTACCACCGCTGGGGGTACGTTAACGCTCAACAGTGCGGGGGCGACAACAACAACATTCAGCGCCAATGCCGCGCCGAGCGCCGTCATCATCCTTAGCCCGGCACAGATCCAGCAGAGTTTCGGCGCGTCCCTGACCAAGCTGGTGCAGGTGGTGGCGCA
>JANLGW010000036.1 GCA_024653965.1 Rhodospirillales bacterium | reverse complement strand
AATTCACGCAGCCCTCCCGCCATGCGTGCAAGGATGGCGGGTTAATCCCATGCGGTCAAGGTCTTGATGATTGCGGGGATTTAAGCGTCTTTTTTCTTGTTTCCGATTTTGGATTCTGTGCCGTTGAGCAAACGGCGAATGTTTTCGTGGTGGCGCGCGATGACGACCGCAGACAGCAAGCCGATCAAAAGCGTGTGTTGCGGGTCGGTCAGAAACCACGCGAAGAGCGGCGCGGTTGCTCCGGCGACAATCGCCGCCAGCGATGAATAACGGGTGATAAAGGCCACCGTCAGCCACGTAAGGATGGCGGCCAGACCGACCGGCCAAGCGGTGGCGAGCATGACGCCCAGCGTGGTGCTCACGCCCTTGCCGCCGTGGAATTTCAGCCAGACGGGGAAATTGTGCCCGATCACCGCCCAGAACCCGGCGGCCAAACCAGCGTTCGGATCGCCGCTGAGCCAGTAGGCCAAGCCCACCGCGATGGCGCCCTTGCCGGTGTCGAGCAGCAGCGTGAGCAGGGCGGCAAGTTTGTTGCCGGTGCGCAAGACATTGGTGGCGCCGATGTTGCCCGATCCGATCTTGCGCAGATCGCCCAGCCCGAACAGGCGCGCGAACACGATGCCGAACGGCACCGCGCCGAACAGGTAGCCCCCCAATCCGGCAAGGGCATGAACGATGAAGGTTTCTGGCATGTTATTGGTCCATGCTAGGGGTTGAGCATGAACACGGTGCGACCGTCGATCACGGTGCGCAGGACCCGGCCCTGCACCGGGCGGCCGTCGAATGGCGTGTTCTTGGCGCGCGAATGCAGGTTGTCGGCGTCGATTTTCCAGCCGATGTAGGGATCGAAGATCATCAAATCTGCTGCCGCGCCGACTCTTAAACGTCCGGCGTTGAGCCCCAGCAGATCGGCCGGGTGGTGGCTGATGAGGCCTAAGGCTTCCAGCAGGCTTACATGCCCGTTGTGCATCAGCTCGAGCGTGATGGCGAGCAGGGTTTCCATGCCCACCCCGCCGAAGGCCGCGTCGGCGAAGGGCAGGCGCTTTAAGTCTTCGCTTTTGGGACAGTGGTCCGAGGCGATGGCGTCGATGGCGCCGTCCTTCAGGCCCGCGACGATGGCTTCGCGGTCGGCCTCAGAGCGCAAGGGCGGCGTGAGTTTGGCGAAGGTGCGGTAATCGCCCACCGCCGTTTCGTTTAGCGCGAAATAAGGCGGCGCGGTGTCGCAGGTGACGGTGAGGCCCCGGTCTTTGGCGCGGCGGATCAATTCGACGCTGGTCGCCGTGGAAACGTGGGCAAAGTGCAGCCGCCCGCCGGTCATTTCGGCTAGGCGCAGATCACGCTCGACGATGATGGCTTCGGCCTCGCGGGGGATGCCGGTCAGGCCCAGCCGCGTCGCCGTCTCGCCTTCGTTCATGGCGCCGTTTTCGCTTAAACTCGGTTCTTCGGCGTGTTCGACGATCATCAGCCCGAAGGTCGCGGCATAACTGAGCGCTTTGGTCAGGGTGCGGGCGTTGGCTACCGTGCGGTTGCCGTCGGTGAACGCTACCGCGCCGCTTTCCGCCAACATGCCCATTTCCGCCAATTCCTGGCCTTCCAAACCTTTGGTGATGGCGCCGTAGGGGTAGACCTTCACCAGCCCGGCGCGGCGCGCGGTGCGGGCGATGAATTCCACCACGGTCGGATCATCGATCACCGGTTTGGTGCCGGGCAGGCATACCGCCGTCGTCACGCCGCCCGCCACGGCGGCATTGCCGGTGGCGTG
>JANLGW010000025.1 GCA_024653965.1 Rhodospirillales bacterium | reverse complement strand
GCGCTCAGGGTTAATATAGGCGTGAAACACCTGGCCTGTGGCGATATGATTGATCATTTCCACGCAGCCGATTTCCACCACCCGGTGACCCGCCTTCGGGTTTAGCCCCGTGGTTTCCGTATCCAAAGCAATTTCACGCATACCTAATGTTCCGTTCTTGCTCAGCGGCCCCAACCGGGATTCCATGCCTGACCCCGCAAGGTCCGCGTTTTTTTAACGATGGCGGCGATCTCACGCAGACTTTGCCCGCGCGGGCCGTTGGTCATTACCACATATTCCGCCACCCGACGTTTGATTTCATCGGGCATCTGACGCGCCACGATGGCATTTAATTTTTGTTCGCTCATGCCGGAACGTTTGAGCACCCGGCGGCGCTGTAAAAACTTAGGCGCGCTCATCACCACGGCAGCATCGACCTTCGCGCGCCCTTGCGTTTCATACAACAGCGGCACATCCAACACCACCAGCACGGCACGCCGGCACGCCTGCGCCGCCAAAAAACAGCGCTGACTTTGCTGCACCAAAGGATGAAGCATCGCTTCCAATTTATCTAGCGCGGCGGCATCGTTGAACACCAGATTCGATAGTTTCAAGCGGTCGATGCCGCCATGGGCAGCCATCACACCGGGAAATGCGGCGGCGACCATAGTCACCGCTTCGCCGCCCGGGCCTAAAAGATCATGCACGCAGGCGTCGGCGTCATGCACCGGCACGCCAAAATGCCTAAAACACTTAGCCCCCCAGGTTTTGCCCATGGCGATGGAACCGGTGAGGCCAAGCACGAACATGGCCTCAAACCCCCGCCAACACGTAAGAACGCAAGTCGTCGGTCACCTCCGGCAGCTTGCCGAACCACGCCTCAAAGCCGGGCCGCGCCTGATGCAGCAACATGCCCAAACCATCGACCACCGGATTGCCGCGCGCACGCGCCTGGGCCAACAGCGGCGTTTGCAGCGGCGCATAAACGATGTCATTGACCAAGGCGTCCTCGGGCAAATCGCTCAAATCCAAATCCAGCGCAGGTTTACCCTGCATGCCGAGGGTGGTGGTGTTGACCAGCAATGCTGCGCCGCTCAACACGTCGGCGCGGCTGGTCCAGGGCTCCACCGTCAACAGCCCCGTGCCGATGCCGAGCAAATCCACCGCCAGGGCTTCGCCGCGCTCCAAGGTGCGGTTCAGCACCCTGACCTCGGGCGCGCCTGCATCCAGCAACGCGGCGAC
>JANLGW010000014.1 GCA_024653965.1 Rhodospirillales bacterium | reverse complement strand
TCGGCGCGGAACGCGGCGATGCGGCACGAATTGACGCGGCTCATCTGGCCCGCGCCGACGCCCACCGTCATGCCGTCTTTGACATACACGATGGCGTTGGATTTGACGTGTTTGGCGACCGTATAGGCGAATTTCAGATCGGCCAATTGCGCCTCTGTCGGCGCTTTGTCGGTGACGACCTTCAGTTCCTCAAACAGCGCGTTGTCGCGGCCCTGCACCAACAATCCCCCCGCCAGCATCTTCACCGTGCGCCCGCCCTTGTTCGGGTCGGGCATTAACCCGGTGGTCAGCACGCGTACGTTCTTTTTGCCCGCTAAAATCTTCAGCGCGTCTTCGTCGATGGCGGGCGCGATGATGACCTCGGTGAAGATTTTGACAATCTCTTCCGCCGTTTCACCATCGAGCGTGCGGTTGAGCGCGATGATGCCGCCAAACGCGCTTTCGGTATCACACGAATAAGCGCGCCGATACGCATCGGCCAGCGATCCGCCCACCGCCACGCCGCACGGGTTGGCGTGTTTGATGATGGCGCAGGCGGTATCGGAAAACTCCGCCACCAATTCAAACGCCGCGTCGGTGTCGTTTAAGTTATTGTAGCTCAGTTCCTTGCCCTGCAACTGGGTGGCCGAGGCCACACCGGGGCGGCTGTCGCCGTTGATGTAAAACGCCGCCGCTTGGTGGGGGTTTTCGCCGTAACGCATGGTCTGTTTCAACTCACCCGCAAAGCTCAACCGCTTGGGCCAGGTCTGCTCGGTTTCATCCGCCAACCAGGTCGAAATCGCCGCGTCGTAAGCGGCGGTGCGGGCATAGGCGCGCTGCGCCAAAAACTTGCGCGTCTTGAGCGTGGTCGCCCCCGCGTGCGCCCGCATTTCATCCATCACCAGGGCATAATCTTCGGGCTCGACCACCACCGTGACGTCGCCGTGGTTTTTGGCGGCGGCGCGGATCATCGCCGGGCCGCCGATGTCGATGTTTTCCACACACTCGTCGTACTCGGCACCCTTGGCCAGGGTGGCCTCGAACGGATACAGGTTTACGCACAACAAATCGATGGGTGCGATGTCGTGATCGTTCATTGCTTTAACGTGTTCGGCATTGCTGCGCACCGCCAGCAGGCCGCCGTGGATTTTTGGCTGCAGGGTTTTGACCCGGCCATCCATGATTTCGGGAAAGCCGGTATGCTCGGCCACTTCGACCACCGGAACACCCGCCTCCGCCAGCAGCTTGGCGGTGCCGCCGGTGGAAAGAATCTCCGCCCCCTGATCGGCCAGAAAACGGCCAAATTCGACGATGCCGGTTTTATCGGAAACGGAAAGCAACGCGCGGCGGATGGGTTCGGACATGGGGGATTTCCTTGTGGCGAGACGACGGACGGATGAAACCAGGGTGATAACGCGGTATAGCAGCCCGCCGCGATCAAAACTAGGGGGGTAGGCGCCATTTTATGCCGTCACCCCCGCATCTTTTTTTACGGTATTGCCGCGAAAGCGGGAATCCATGGTCCTCATTTCTTCTCTTTTTACCCGTCTGCCGCCTCAAAAGGCGCCATCGTAAAAAAAAGTGACGAAACGAAACCACTTTTCTCTTTTATTTTCAAAGAACTAACTTTTTATTTTGTACAAAATCAGGGCCATTTTTGTCATCAAAACCCCTGTTTTTTGCGCAAAATCGGCGATATTTGACAACCGTGAAACACCCACCGACCCCTTAAGCAGAACCCCATTTTAGGGATAGGAAAATATACCAAATTTTGCCCAAAAAAGCAAGTCTCTTGTGCGCGTAAGGATTCACAGGGCAACCCCCCCCGCCCTTTAGTAATACCGTCACCCCCGGACTTTTTAATACTGTCATGCGCGGGCTTGACCCGCGCATCCATGACTTTTTCGCCAGCCACGCTGTTATGGATTACCGGGTCAAGCCCGGTAATGACGAAGTGAGAAGGGATGACGCCCATCTCTTCATCCTCCCATCGTCACCCCCGCGCCCCCCACCGTCACCCCCGCGAAGGCGGGGGTCCATGAACCTGCCCCCAGGCCCCTAAACGCAAAGACTCGACTCCACAAGCAAAACGGGAAATGCTGAAGGCATGACAACAAGCGATTCGCGCCATATTGAGCCCATGACCGCCAAAACTCCGGCGGAAAAACTTTTGCTGAAGAGGGTGAAGACGGGTGGGGAGGCGCAAGTCTCCACGGGCCTCGATCCTAAAGACCCTGCCGTGTGGCGCGACGAACATGCCATCCGCGCCATCTTCCTGCGTCACATTTGCCTGCACCCTGGCTCCTACGAAGTGGACCCACGCGGCATTTACATTTTGGGTGCGTTGATCACGGGTAAACTTGACCTGTCCGCCTGCTCCGTCTCCCGCCCATTTTGGTTTGTTCGCTGCCGGTTCGATACGCCGCCCGATTTGACGGATGCCACGACCCGCACCGTTACATTGAATAACTGCTGGCTACCTGGACTGCAAGCGGATCGCCTCGTCGTGCAGGGCGGTCTATTTCTAAGGAACTCAACGATTGAGGGCGAAACGCGCCTCATGGGCGCGGATATTCAGGGGCAGTTGGGTTGCGAGGGGGCCGTTTTTACCAATACGAATAAAGGTGGTAAGGCTTTCAGCGCCGATGAACTGAGGGCGGGCGGCAATGTGGTTTTGGTGGGCGTCACCGCCACGGGCGAAACGCGCCTGTTGGGTACGGACATTAAAGGGTCGTTGGATTGTACTGGGGCCACCTTTACGAACGAGGGCGGCTATGCTTTCAACGCTGACCGCCTGAAGGTAAGTGGCAACGTGTTTTTGTTGGGCGTCATGGTCGCGGGTGAAACGAGCTTGTTGGGTGCGAACATTCAGGGGCAGCTGAATTGCCGAGAGGCTACTTTTAAGAACGAAGGCGGCAAGGCCCTTAATGCTCAAGCTATGCATGTGATGGAGGGCGTACTTTGGTATCCAAAGGAACGGCCCGTTGGCCTTGTAGACTTTAGTTTTGCCCAAGTCGGCATATTTGAGGATGATCTTTCTGGTTGGTCGCCCCACACGTTATTGGATGGGTTTGAGTATAAGCGATTTGGCGCGCCCACGACCGCTGACGCGCGCATCGGATGGCTCAAGCAGATGCCGCAAGAATGGAACGACGCGCCCATCTTTTTGCCCCAGCCTTACGAGCAACTAATCAAAGTTTTTCGTGAAACGGGTCACGAGCACGAGGCGCGCAAGGTCGCCATCGCCAAGCAAGATGTGTATGCGGCGCATCTCAAGCGCGTACAGGAACACGGAACACGCAACACTCTGCTGCGTCGTGCGGTGATGTGGTTATTTAAAATCACTGCAGGCTATGGATATAAGCCGTGGCGGGCGCTGTTGTTGGCCATCGTGGTTACGGTTGTGATGGGGTCAAGCGTCTTTGGCGGTGCGGCGTATTCCGGCCACATGAGGCCCGCCAAGGAACGCATTTATATGTCGGCATGTTTTACGGGCGCTAATACCGAGGACTGCAAAGCTTGGGTGACGGGATCGTTAATTGGTGAATCCAGATACAAGATGACATTGCCGCCGGACTATCCCGCATTTTCGGCGCTTTCGTATTCTCTAGATGTTTTTGTCCCCATCGTTGACCTGCACCAAGAAAGTTACTGGCTTCCCAACGAGGGGCAGTATCGTATTTACATGTGGCTGCACATCGTCGCCGGATGGGTGCTGACGACCATCGCCGTCACGGGTTTTGCGGGTGTGCTTAAGAAGGATTGAGGCGGGGCGAAGGGAAGTTCTGGACCCCCGCCTTCGCGGGGGTGACGATTTTTTAGTTCGGGGGTGACGGGTGGATGCGCGGGTCAAACCCGCGCATGACGACTTTTAATTTGCCGCCGCCTTACTCCCCGCCTTATTCCCCCGTCTTATTCCCCTTGGCCCTCATCCGCGGGCGGCGGGGCGTATTCGGGCACCAGGTCCAAAATCGCGCTTTTGAGCGTGCTCACATCTTCGGCGCGCGCGGCGGCTTCGAGGCGCTCCAGCACGGCGCTGACTTCGGCCACGTCTTGCGTGCGCGGCGAGGCCAGCAGCACGCCCGGCATTTGGGTCGGCACCGGGGCCTCCGCGCCGTGGAACACTTCTTCAAACAGTTTTTCGCCGGGGCGCGTTCCGGTGAACTGAATTTGAATATCGCCGCCTTGGCCCGTATCGGGTTTGAGGCCCGCCAAGCGGATCATCTGTTTGGCCAGATCGACGATCTTCACCGGCTTGCCCATGTCCAACACAAAAATCTTGCCGTCGGCGCTGTGTGTGTTTGCATCTGCGCCCGTATTGTTTTGACCCACGCCTAAGGTCGAAGCCTGCAACACCAATTCCACCGCCTCGCGGATGGTCATAAAATAGCGCGTCATGTCGGGGTGGGTGACGGTCAGTGGCCCGCCCGCCGCCAGTTGGCGCTGAAACAGCGGCACCACCGATCCGGTTGAGCCCAACACGTTGCCAAAACGCACGGTAACGAAGCGCGTGCCGGCGTTTTTGCCCCGGCGCAGGTCGAGCGCTTGCACATACGTTTCGGCGATGCGTTTGGTCGCGCCCATGATGTTGGTGGGGTTGACCGCCTTATCGGTGGAGATCATCACCATCACCGCCACGCCCGCGTTTTCGCACGCGTCGGCCACATGGCGGGTGCCGATGGCGTTGGTGATGATGCCTTCACACGGGTTGTCTTCGACCAGCGGCACATGTTTAAGCGCCGCGGCATGAAACACCAATTCGGGTTTGTAGTGCGCAAACACCTGATCGATGCGCAGACGGTCGCGCACGTCGGCGATCACCGCGTGGCGCGGTAGGTGCGCAAAGTGTTCGATCATTTCACGCTCGATGGTATAGAGCGCAAATTCCGAGTTTTCCACCAGCACCACTTCGGCGGGGCCGATGGCGGCGATCTGGCGCACCAGTTCTGAGCCGATGGAGCCCCCCGCGCCCGTGATCAACACGCGTTTGCCCTGAACCAAGCTTGCCATTGCGGCGCGGTCGAGCGGCTGCTGCGGGCGGCCTAGCAAATCTTCGATGGCGATGGGGCGGATCGCCAAGCGTTCCGCTTCGCCCGCCGCCGGGTCCATTTTCAAATCGTCCATGCGGCCCATGCGCGCCACCGTCATGCCCAACCGTTCGGCGGTCACCAGCAAGGCTTGCAGCTCGGCGCCCGTGGGGCTGTCTTTGGTCAGCACCAGACGGCGCGGATGGTTGGCGCGGCTCAAGCCCTTCACCACGGTTTCAAGTTCATCGATGGTGCCTAGCACCGTCACGCCGTGCAGTTGCCGCCCGACGCGGTTGGCGCTTTCGGCGACGATGCCGACCGGGCGATAATTGGCATTTTCGCTGCGTTTGGCGCTGCGGATGAACAGTTCCGCCGCGTCACCCGCGCCGACCAGCAGCACCGGAATGCGTTTGGAATTGTTTTCGTGCAGTTGCCAATCGAAGCGGCGGTCGCGGATCAGGCGATACACAAACCGCGGCCCGCCCAGCATCGCCAGCAATACAAACCAGTTGATGAACGGCATCGAACGCGGCACACCTTCGAGGCGGAAAAACAAAAACATCTCCAACGCAAACAGCGCCATCAAGATTGTTACCGCCTTGGCGAGCTGCACCAGATCGTTCATCGACGCATAACGCCAGATGCCGCGATAAAGGCGCATGGCCAAAAACACCACCGCCGCCGTGAGCGTAAAAATCACCGTGCCGGGCAAGAGCACCTGGCCGTGAAGGGCGTCGAATTCAAACCCGGTGCGCAGGCCCAGCGACAGGCCAAACGACAGCGCCGCCATCACCACGTCGTGGCCAAACGCGATCATCGCGCGCGGATTGGGCAACAGGCTTTTGGGCGACAAGGTGTTGGGCAAAGGGGCCATGGCGGGCGGTTACCTGGATGAAATCAAAGATGAAAACGCGGTGCTGCAGAGCCTATCACATCCGTGATTCGATGCGGCAGGCTTTTATTGGCGAGATAAGTTGAATTTGACGATGCAGCGGATCGCGCTGAGGCCGTCTTTCCAGCCGATCTTTTTGCCCTCGGCGTAAGAGCGATTATGGTACGACACCGCCACTTCTTGAATGCGCGGTTTGGGTTTCAGCCGCGCCAGCTTGGCGGTGATTTCCGGCTCGATGCCAAAGCGGTTTTCGCTAATGGTGATCTGATCGAGCAGGGTTTTGGGCACCAATTTGTAACAGGTTTCCATATCGGTGAGTTTCAGCCCCGAAAGCAGGTTGGAAAGCCCGGTCAAAAAACGGTTGGCGAGGCCGTGGAGCAGATAATGGGCTTGCGTGGCGGGGCGATCCAAAAACCGCGAGCCGTACACCACGTCGGCGTCGCCGGCTAAAATGGGCGCTAGCAAACGCTCATAATCGGCGGGGTCGTATTCCATGTCGGCGTCCTGCACGATCACCAGATCGCCGCTGGCCGCCGCAAAACCGCTGCGCAGCGCCGCACCCTTGCCCTGGTTGACCGGGTGGTGCAACACCCGGATGCGCGCATCGTGTTGCGCCAAACCCTGCGCGATGGTCAAGGACGCATCGGCGGAACAATCATCGACGATGACGATTTCCAGTTCCAAGCCCGCCGTTGGTGCTTGGCCGACTTTGCCGATCACTTGGGCCAGGGTGGCGGCTTCGTTGTAACAGGGAATGACGACACTGAGCTTGCGGGCAGTCATTTTGATCCTTCGCGCAAAAAGGCCCATTTGATCAATGCGCCGTTGCCGGTCAGCGGGCCGGAAATGACGATCTGTTCGGTGCGGCGCTGTTCGCCGCCGTGGCCCAAATAAACGCTGCTCTCCAAAGCGATTTCGCCAAACGATGCACGCAGCCGCCAAGTTTCTTTGGTGCGTCCGCCAAAACGCAGCAATACGCCCGCAGCACTATCGCTGCCGCCTAACAATGAGGCTTTGACACTGGGGTGCAGATGAAAACGAAGCGTGAAGTATTCACCGCCGGTGCCGCTCAG
The DNA here is from genome assembly GCA_024653965.1 of Rhodospirillales bacterium. GTDB lineage: Bacteria > Pseudomonadota > Alphaproteobacteria > Rhodospirillales > Magnetovibrionaceae > JANLGW01. Next base: position 62,505 of record JANLGW010000014.1, on the reverse strand, counting down.
GCGGTCTTCGCCACGCACACTTTCCCCCGATGGCTCAACAAAGATGGCGCAATGATGGATCAGGCCAAAGGTGTTTAAATATCCGTCGTGGCTGGCCTCGACTAAAACGCCGTCGTCGCCGTCGGTGCGCGCACAGGTTACGCTATCCGGCCCGCGGTGCAATGAGCCGTCTAAGTTGAACGCCGCCGATGACGTGTCGTTGACCGTCAGGGTCGAATGCGCCGCCGTGGCCGCCAGCGCGGTGCGCCACGGGTCCGCTTCACCCGGGCGTGCGCCGCAGTTGACCACCAAACGGTGCGCCCCGACGCTCATCTCAAAACTCAAAGTGCCGGCATGCAGGCGGCGGCCCGGTCCGACGGGTTTGCCACAATCCATGATCAGCGTCACGTTGCCCGCGGTTAAGCGCTGAAACCCGGCATAGGGCGCGCGCCCCGGCGCCTTGGCTCCGGCGTCGGTGTGCGCCAGTAGCAGGTCGATTTCTGCCGCGTCGCCTTCTTGCGCGCCGTTGAACAGGCTCAAGCCGCCGTCGGGGTGGCGCAATTGGCGCAGCATGGGGGCGGCGCGGTCGATGGCGTTTTGCACGCAGCCCGACATCTGCCCGGTGGCGGCGGCGATCAGGGCTTTGAGTTCCAGCAAATCGCGCAGTACATCGGCCAGACGCGCTGGGTTGCGCTCGACATATCCACCATCGGGCAACACCTGGGCGTTGATTTCCGTTTCCAGACGGGCCAGCGCCTTGGGCAGTTTGCGCTCAAAGCCTTTTAGCGCCAGCGCCGCGAAGCTTTGGCCTTTCAGCGTCACCAGCCGCGCATAACCCGCGCCCGATGGTGGCGGGGATCTGAAGATGTGGCGGGTATCGCGGCCAAGGGTGTGGCGCAGCATCTTCTCAAACGGCCCCGCCGCGTCGTCGCGCACCAAAAACGACCAGGTGCGGATCACGTTAATGACGCGGTTGGCGGTTACCTCGGGGGCCCAGGCGATGGGGTCGTAGCGGGTATTGGCGTCCATCCAGGCCGACAGCCATTCGCGCGCGAAATAGGGCGCTTCGCCGCCCCGTTCACCGCCCGACAGGGCCGCGATATCCACCAGCCAGTGGAGGCCGTGAAACCAATTCAGCCAGATTTCGCTAGCCTCAAAGGGAACGTGTGCGGCGGAATCGAGCATATGGCTTTCGCCTTTGTGGGCAAAACGTCCCGTCAGCAGGGCCGCGCCCACCTCGGGTGCGCCGGGCCACAGGATCGGCACATTTACGGCCACCCCTTTGGGCGCGGGGCCGCGCAGCCATTGGCGGTAAAGCCAGGTGGTCTGTAATCCGCCTTTGTTTGTCCGCCGGGAACTTAAGTGCGGGGCCACATGGCCGACCAAGCGGGTAGCCAAATGGGCGCTGTCTGGCGGTGTCTGGCGCGGCCTCGGGTGCTGATCGTGGGGCTTGCTCATAAACTGATGGGTAACAGGCTTAGGCAGAGGGCGCAACAACCGCCGTCATAGGCCGTAAAGCCTTTATCTTGCAAGGTGTTGGGCATTAAGCCAAGGTTGGGGGTGTTAAGGCTTCGGCGGGGAATCCGCCGATTCGCTGCCAAAGCGTAACGAATTGATTTGACCTGTTACATTATAAGCGGCGTAGGCGGGCGGCAAAAAAGCCGTCCATGCCGCCCTGTTCGGCCAGATGGCTGGGCAAGGTGCGCAAAAAGCCCTGGGCCGTGACCACATGGGCCAGCGCCCCGGCCTCGGCGGGTTTGACCGGATCCAGCTCCACCGGCGCGCCGCTGGCCAGCAGGGCTTCGATCTGTTGCTCGCCTTCTTCGGGTTGCAAAGAACAGGTGCAATAGACGATCAGGCCGCCGGGGCGCACCATGTCCACCGCCGCACGCAACAGGCGGCTCTGCAAATTGGCCAGTTTCAGCACATCGGCGTGGGTTTTTAAGGGCAACACGTCGGGGTGGCGGCGCGCGGTGCCGGTGGCTGAACACGGCGCGTCCAGGATTAAGGCATCGGCCAGCATGGTGGGCCGCCAGGTTTCGGCGTCGGCGACCACCAATTGGGCGTTTAATTGGGTGCGCGCCAAGTTTTGCTGTACGCGTTCCATGCGTTTGGCGGAGCGATCCACCGCGATCACGCGCCCGCCGACGGCAGCCAGTTCCAGGGTTTTGCCGCCGGGGGCCGCGCACAAATCGATGACGTCCATGCCTTCAACATTGCCCAGCAGGCGCGCGGGCAGGCTGGCGGCCAAGTCTTGCACCCACCATGCCCCTTCGGCGAAGCCTTCGAGGCCCGTCACGGTTACCTTGCGGTTGAAGCGCAGCGTGCCGCTGGGCATCAATTGCGCCTCTAAGACCTCGGCCCAGTGGGCGGGGTCGTTTTTGACCGTTAAATCGAGCGGCGGTTCTTGCAGATGCACCGCCGCGATGGCGCGGGTCGTTTCGATCCCGTAAGCATCGACCCAGCTATCCCATAACCAAACGGGCGTATTCAAACGTGGCGCGTCATAAGCGGCCAGCAGGGCGCGGCCTTCACGCTGGGCGCGGCGCAAAATGGCGTTGACCAACTTGCGATAGGGGGCCAGATCGGCGCTGCCGCACAATTCGACGGCGGTATCCACGGCGGCGTGTTCGGCGATGTCCAAAAACAACAATTGCGCCAGACCGATGCGCAGCACGTGTTTGGCGCTCAAGCCTTTTTTGCCCAGCGGTGTATCTAAAAAAGCATCGATCAGGGCGTCGATTTCGCCGTTATGGCGCAAGACGGTGCGCACGATCAGCGCGGCTAAGCCTCGGTCGCGTTCAGGTAACTTGGAAAAACTGGGGGTCTGGTCGAGCGCTTCGTCCAACAGGCGTTTGTGGCCTAAAACGGCGTCGAGCAAATCGAAAGCGGCGATGCGGGGCATGAAGGTTCTGGCTCGTGAAGTTAAGGTGCTGACAACAAAGTACTGGCAAAAGACGCCCCCCTATACCACGGCTTTGACCCCAGTTATACTGAAAGCTGAAGACGCGGCGCGGTGGGGACAGGCTTTGGGCAAGGTCAAGGAATAGAGACAATGGATAAAACCAAAATCACGGATATCGCCCATGGCCCTGTTTCTGGCCCCGCCCCCGATCCCGCCCCCACTAGTGATTGCGATAGCGCAACGAAAAAGGACGGCGCGGCCCAGGAAATCGGCGGGCGTATCGGTCCGGATCCGACACGGTTCGGCGATTGGGAAAAGGCGGGTCGCTGCATCGACTTTTGATCGGTGCGCTGGCGCAACCTAAAAGTCTTTTGTTTCGTCTGAATCCGATGGGCAATCCGGCCGCCGGGGCGACGGTTTCCTTTTGGGCGGTGCATTTGTTGCGTTTGTGCGGATGTTTGCCCTGGCCGTTGTGTCTGTGTCTTGAGCGCTGAACACAAGCGCAAGGAAAAAGCTACAGGCGCAGATAAGCCCGTTTTGCCCGGCAAAACAGGCTAGGCCCGCGCGCCGCGCGTCCGTAAAAAACTGCCCGGCGGCTTCGATGGATGTCCATCGGGCAAAAAATGGCCCCTTAAAGCGGCGGCCTCGGTTTTCAATCACAGTTCATGAGTGCTTCTGTAGGCCTTGGAAATTAAGGCTTTTTGGGCGGGTGATTATTTAAGCACTGTGCAGAGTATTTATTTTAAAATCGGCGCAATAAGCTAAATAATAAAAATAGTTCAAGATGCTTATTCAATTTTTAGACGGGTGTGGTCCATAAAAAGCCCGAAAATCTGCGGTTAATACCGGGTTTAGGGGCGTCTCAAGGAGCGGCTGGAGAGGTCTTTGCAGACAAAAACGGCGGGAAATGACTCCCGCCGTGTTCGTTTGGATGGTTTGGACGGACCGGGCTTTAAGTGCCCTTCAGTCCATCTGCGTGTTAACGGTTCTGGCGATTGTTGATCAGGTCTTGAACCACCGACGGATCGGCCAGGGTCGAGGTATCGCCAAGATTAGAGTAATCGTTTTCCGCTATTTTACGCAAAATGCGCCGCATGATTTTGCCCGAGCGGGTTTTGGGCAGGCCCGGTGCAAACTGCAACCAATCCGGAGACGCAATGGGTCCGATCTCTTTGCGCACCCATTTAACCAGCTCGGTTTTCAGTTCGTCGGAGGAATGTTCGCCCGCATTTAACGTTACGTAAGCGTAAATACCCTGGCCTTTGATGTCATGGGGTGCGCCGACCACCGCCGCCTCGGCAACCTTGGCATGGGCGACCAAAGCGCTTTCGACTTCGGCGGTGCCCATGCGGTGGCCCGACACGTTGATGACGTCGTCCACCCGCCCGGTGATCCAGTAATAACCATCGGCATCGCGGCGGCAGCCGTCGCCGGTGAAGTAGCGGTCTTTGTAGGTCGAAAAATAAGTCTGCTCGAACCGTTCGTGATCGCCATAGACCGAACGCATCTGTCCCGGCCAGCTATCGGTGAGGCAGAGGTTGCCCGAACACGCCCCTTCCAGCGCTTTGCCGTCGGCATCGACGATTTGTGGGGTGACGCCGAAAAACGGGCGGGTGGCGGAGCCGGGCTTGAGCGCCGTGGCGCCGGGCAGCGGGGTGATCAAAATGCCGCCGGTTTCGGTCTGCCACCAGGTATCGACGATGGGGCAGCGCCCCTCGCCGACCACGTTGTAATACCACAACCATGCTTCGGGGTTGATGGGTTCACCCACCGAGCCCAGCAGGCGGATGGATTTGCGCGAGGTCTTTTTCACGGGGCCGTCGCCGTCGCGCATCAGGGCGCGAATGGCGGTCGGCGCGGTGTAGAAGATGTTGACGCTGTGTTTGTCGCACACCTGCCAGAACCGCGAGGTATCGGGATAATTGGGCACACCCTCGAACATCAAGCTAATCGCGCCGTTGGCGAGCGGCCCGTAAATGATGTAGCTGTGCCCGGTGACCCAGCCCACGTCGGCGGTACACCAAAAAACGTCGCCGTCGTGATAATCGAACACGTAACGGTGGGTCATCGACGCATACACCATGTACCCGCCGGTGGTGTGCATCACGCCCTTGGGTTTGCCGGTGGAACCGGACGTATACAAAATGAACAGCGGGTCTTCGGCGTCCATTTCTTCCGCCTTAAACGTAGCGGGCATGTTTTCAGTGGCCTCGTGCATCCACACGTCGAGTCTGTCGTCCCACGCGATGGCCCCGCCGGTGTGTTTGATCACGAACACGGTGTCCACCGACGGGCACTTGGCCACGGCGGCATCGGTATTGGCTTTAAGCGGAATGGCTTTCGAGCCGCGCAGGCCTTCGTCGGCGGTGATGACGACGTGGCTGTTGCAGTCTTGAATGCGCCCGGCCAGCGCGTCGGGGGAAAAACCGCCAAACACCACTGAATGGATCGCACCGATGCGCGCACACGCCAGCATGGCGTAAGCGGCTTCGGGGATCATCGGCATATAAAGCGTGACCACACTGCCTTTTTTGACGCCGCGCGCCTTCAAGGCGCCGGCAAACTTGCACACGTTGTCGTGCAGTTCTTGATAGGTGATGTGTTTGGAAACGCCCGGATCGTCGCCTTCCCAGATGATCGCGGTCTGCTGGGCGCGTTTGGGCAAATGGCGGTCGATGCAGTTGAGCGAGGCGTTGAGCGTGCCGTCATAAAACCATTTGATGGAAACACCCGGCACGCTGAAGCTGACGTCTTTCACCTGGGTGAAGGGTTTGATCCAATCGATGGATTTGCCGTGTTCGCCCCAGAATTTTTGCGGATCGTCGACCGAGGCCTGGTACATCGCCAAATACTTGGCGTTATCGACCCAGGCCGATTTGGCCAAGTCTGCGGGTACCGGAAAAATCTGATCGTCGCTCATGGAAACTGCCCCTCCCTGGGTTGTCTTGAAGCCGCACCTGCGTCCCGGCTTGGATTATGGCTTGGATTATTGTGCAATAGCGAACAAGGAGCAAGCGTCAAACCGCCAGCCACACTTGACCTTCCCGCACTTCGGAAGCGATGGGCGTTAAAGATTTGCCCACGCACGGCCCCTGGATGCAAAATCCATCGTGGATGTTAAACAGCGCACCGTGCATGGCGCACATGATGAAGGCGCGGTCGAAGTTCATAAACTGCCCCGGCTCGAAATCCAGCGGCGCGCCGGTGTGCGGGCAGACGTTGACATAAACAAAGGCTTGTTCACCCTGGCGCACGACGATCAAAGAGGTGCGCAAACCGTCGATTTCGGCAACCAAACCGATGGAGTCGCCGTTTTCGATGTCGTTGAGCGAACACAGCCGGGTTTGGCTCATGGTTTCACCTTTGCGCCCAAACCACCACCCAAAGTCAAAATCTCTTCCCATTCGGGGCGGCTGACCGGGCTGACGGAAAGGCGCGACTGGCGCAGCAGCGCCAAACCCTGCAAGGCGGGGTGGGCGCGCAGGGTCTTTAAGGAAACCGGGCGACCGAGGGCGGCCAAGGCCTTAAAATCCACGGCGACGAAGCGCCCCGCCGGGTCGGTGGGGTCGATATAAGCTTCGCGCACCACCTGCAAAACGCCGACGATTTCCTTGCCGTGGACGGAATGATAAAAAAAGGCCAGATCGCCGCTTTTCATGGCCTTCAAAAAGTTGGCGGCCTGATGGTTGCGCACCCCCACCCACGGCTCCACGCCCTTGCGCACATGATCGGCCCACGACCAGGTTTCGGGTTCGGATTTGACCAGCCAATGGTGCATGGGGATAGATCCTCAAATGCGCTGCGGTTAGGTTGGTTAGCTTTGCGGGAAAACTTTTTTCCACGCCCGGATGGTTACGCTCTCAAACAAATGCGCTTGCGCATAAGGGTCCATAGCCGAGAATGTTTCGGCGTCGGCGCGGCTGTCGCAATCGAGCACGATCAAACTGCCGTTCATGGTCTGGCCATCGTCGGCAAAGGTCGGCCCGGCAAACACCAGCCGCTCGCCCTGCGCTTTTAGGTGCTCAAGGTGTGCGGCGCGATTGTTGAGGCGCACCTCTAAAAAGTCTTTTTTATCGGTACAGAAAATAGCAAACAGCATGGGGAAATCCTTAAAAGTTGGCCTTAAAAGCGGGCCTTAAAAGCGGCAAGGGCGGTCATTCGATGTTGAGCGGGCGCGTGAGCAAACCGTGAATAACGGAATCGAGATCGGCGCCCAAGTTCAACACCGCATGAACGGCTTGGCAGATCGGCATGTCGACCTCCTCGCGCCGTGCCAGTTCGGTGACGGCAGCGGCGGTATAAACGCCTTCGGTGACGGAAGTGCGTTCGGCCAAAATGGACTTAAGGCTGCGCCCCTGGCCCAGCGCCACGCCGAGCGAAAAGTTGCGCGATTGCATGGCGTTGCAGGTCAAGGTCAGGTCGCCCAAACCCGACAGGCCCATTAAGGTGTGTTCGTCCGCGCCCAAGACCAGGGCCAGCCGGGCGATTTCCGCCAAACCGCGGGTGATCAGCGCCGCGCGGCCATTGTCGCCCAAATTTTTGCCCTGCACGATGCCACACGCGATGGCCAGCACGTTTTTGACCGCGCCGCCCAATTGCGCGCCGATCACGTCATAAGAATAATAGGGGCGGAAATGGCGGCAGTTGAGCGCATTGCATAACGCCTGGCCGATTTCTTCGTCCACACACGCCAGCGTGACGGCGGTGGGCAGTTGGCGCGCCACCTCGACGGCGAAGGTGGGGCCGGATAACACCGCCACGGGGACGCTGTCGCCCAAGGTTTCCGTCACCACCTCGCTGAGCAGCTTAAAGCTGCCCTGCTCGATGCCCTTGGCGCAAATCACGGCGGGCGCGCCGCTTTTCCAGTGAGGTTTGGCGGATTGTAAAACGGGGCGCAAAAATTGGGCGGGCGTGACCACCAGCACCGCATCGGCCTTGACCGCGTCGGCGACATCGGCGGTGACGCGGATGGCGGGGTCGAGCTTGATGCCCGGCAGATAAGCGGCATTTTCCCGCGCCTGTCGGATGGCGGCGGCGTTGCGGGCGTCGTGCGCCTGCAAGGTAACGTCGCGACCGGCGTATGCCGCCGTCATGGCCAGCGCCGTACCCCACGCGCCCGCGCCTAAAATACCGATGGATTGCACGCGCTTCTCCTTAACCCTTTGATCCATCATATATGCCTTGCAGGGCGGGCAATGACAAGGCTTACGCCTTGATGCCCGCACCCGTGGCCTTGGGCGCGTCGGGGTCCAGCGGCCAGCGTGGGCGCGGCGCAAAATCCAAACCGTCCGTCAGGCCCAGCCGCAGCCGTTCGATGCCCGCCCAGGCGATCATCGCGCCGTTGTCGGTGCATAATGCCAAGGGCGGGGCGGCTAAGGTCAAACCTTCGGCGGCGGCGACCGCTTGCAGCGTGTCGCGCAACGCCGTGTTGGCGGCGACGCCGCCCGCTACCACTAACGACCGCCCTTGGGGGCAGAGATCGCGAAACAGATGGATGGCGCGGCGCGTGCGATCACCGATGACCTCGGCCACGGCGGCCTGAAAACTGGCCGCCATGTCGTTGATGTCTTGGGGCTGAAGATCGCCCGGCGGCAGCGCATCGAGGGCGCGTTTGACCGCCGCCTTCAAGCCGGAAAAGGAAAAATGGCAGCCCGGTTTGCCTTTTAACGGCCTTGGCAGGGCAAAGCGTTTAGCATTGCCCAATTTGGCGGCGGCCTCGATGGGCGGGCCGCCCGGATAACCCAAACCCAGCATCTTGGCGGTTTTGTCGAACGCTTCGCCCACCGCGTCGTCGATGGTGGTGCCTAAACGCACATAATCGCCCACCCCGCGCACGGCCAAGAGCTGGCTATGGCCGCCCGACACCAGCAGCAATAAATAAGGAAACTCGACCCCTTGAGTAAGCCGCGCGGTGAGCGCGTGGCCTTCCAAGTGGTTGACCGCGATGAAGGGGATGGAACGCGCGCGCGCGATGGCTTTGGCCATCATCACGCCGACGATCACCCCGCCGATCAGCCCCGGCCCGCCGGTGGCGGCGACGGCGTCGAGCTGATCGTAGCCCAGCCCGGCGTCGTCCATCGCACCCTGTACGATGGCATCGACACATTCCAAATGGGCGCGCGCCGCGACCTCGGGCACGATGCCGCCAAACGGGCGGTGCATTTCGATCTGGCTCAAGATGCGGTTGGACAAAATCTCCCCGCGCCCGTCCGCGCCCTCGTCCGTGTTCAGGCGCACGACGGCGGCGGCGGTTTCATCACAACTGGTTTCTAGCCCCAGCACGATCATCTCTGTATAAACCTTCACAAAATGCTTGTTTGCCTGCGCCGGGACTTTACTCTATGGCGCACAGAATAAACCAGAGTTTAGAAACCAGACCTTCTCGAATAGGGATATTTGCGTATATGACCACCTCTTCATTTCGTCCCCCGTTTCGCATTGGCACGCGCGGCAGCCCCTTGGCGCTGGCCCAGGCTTATGAAACCCGCGACAAATTGATTGCCGCTTTTCCCGAGATGGGCGCCCAAGGCGCGATCGAAATCGTCACCATCAAAACCACCGGCGACAAGGTACAGGACCGCGCCTTGATGGAAGTGGGCGGCAAGGGCCTGTTCACCAAGGAAATCGACGACGCCATGCTGGCGGGTGAAATCGATATCGCGGTGCATTCGATGAAAGACGTGCCGACCTGGATGCCGACCGGCATTCATCTGCCGTGCATGTTGGAACGCCAAGATGTGCGCGACGTGTTCATTTCGCCCAAAGCAAACTCGCTGTGGGATCTGCCGCAGGGCGCGGTGATCGGCTCCGCCTCGTTGCGCCGCCAATCGCAGATTCTCGCCCGCCGCCCCGATATGAAGGTGGTGACCTTTCGTGGCACGGTGCAGACGCGCCTGAAAAAACTGGAAGCGGGCGAGGTCGACGGCACCATGCTGGCGGCGGCGGGCCTGAAACGGCTGGGGCTGGAACAGCACATCACGCAAATGATGGACCCGGAAGAATTTGTGCCTGCCGTGGGCCAAGGGGCTATCGGCATCACCTGTTTGATCGATGATGTCGACACCAATGCCCGCTTGGCGGCGCTCAACCACCCAGCGACGTTGGTGCGGGTCACCGCCGAGCGGGCGTTTTTGGCGGTGCTGGACGGTTCATGCCGCACGCCGATTGCCGCGCAGGCTTGGTTCGATGGCGCGGCGACGCTGCGTTTTCACGGGCTGGTGGCTAAACCCGATGGCTCCGAAGTCCATGCCGTCACACGCGCCTGCCCGGCCAATCAAGATGCTGCCGAAGCCATGGGCTTTGACGCGGGCCATGAATTGAAGGTCAAAATCGGCCCGGATTTCTTGGTCGCCACGGCGCACGAACATTCGCCGACCACCGCGCCCTTAAAACTGAAATAAGGCCGGGCCATGCGCATCCTCGTCACCCGACCCCATGAGGATGCGGCCCCGCTTGCCGAGCGGCTGGCGGCACTGGGCCATGAAGCGGTGCCCGCACCCTTGCTCGAGATTAAAAACATAGCGGGCGATGCATTGAATTTGCAGGGCGTGCAGGCGGTGTTGTTTACCTCCGCCAACGGGGTGCGCGCGTTTGCCGCCCGCTCTCATGAACGTGGGCTGGCGGTGTTTTGTGTCGGCGACGCGACGGCACGTGAAGCGGCGGCGGCGGGCTTTCGGGATGTTAAAAGCGCCAATGGCGACGTGGCGGCGCTGGCCGAACTGGTTCAAGCCGAGTTGGACCCGCAAGAGGGCGAAGTGCTGCACCCGGCGGGATCGAAGGTCGCGGGCGATCTGGCGGGGCTGTTGCAACAGGCCGGGTTTAGCTATTGTCGCGCCGTGTTGTATCGGGCCGAGCCCGTGGAAATTTTACCCGAAATCGCGCGCGATGCCTTAAGTGCGGGTAGCGTGGATGGGGTGCTGTTCTATTCGCCGCGCACCGCCCAGGCGTTTGTGCGGCTGGTCCAGCACGCGGGTTTAGGCGATCGTTTAAGCGGCGTCCGTGCCTATTGTTTAAGCCAAGCGGTAGCCGATGCCGTGCAAAGCCTGCATTGGGCGGCGGTGCGTGTGGCGGCCCGCCCGGATCAAGAGGCGCTGCTGGACTTGCTCGCTTAAGCATTGCAAGACAAGAGCAAAAGGCGTGTTAAACTACGCCGTTACCGGAACATGCGCAGGCCGCACAAAAAGACGAGGGACCATGACCGATACCGCCGATAAACCCAGCCTGAAAGACATCGCCGCAGAGGATGTAAAAAAGGATGCATCGGAAACGCCAGCCGCAACGGATAGCGTTGCGAAGGCGTCGAATGCCTCTCAACCCGGCGTAGAGGCCAAAAGCGGTGGCGGGCTGGTGTGGTTCGTGGTGGTGCTGGTCATCTTAGGCGGCGGTGCCGTGGCGGGCTGGTCGGTGATCGGCCCCAGCGTGGAACCCGTCATCGCCGATATGCGCGCCTTGCTGGGCATGACGCCGCGCCCGACCCAAGCGCGCCTGCCGTCCGATACGCCCCCGGCGGTGGCGGAAATGCCAACGGAAATGGCTACGGAAACGCCAGCGGAAATCACGGCTGAAACCCCCGCCGCGCCATTGCCCGAAACGAGCGAAACGCCCGTAGCCGCGCCCGAAACCGAGCCCGAGACCCAGGCCGCAGCCGAGCCTGCGGTTGCAGAGTCCGAAATCACAGCAGAACCGACTGCACAGGAAACCGCACCCGATGCCGCCCCCGCAGTCGCCCCCGACGCTGAACTGCTGGCGGCGGTGACAGCGCTGAAAGATGAAGTGGCGGCCTTGTCTGCCCGTATTCAAGCCCTGGAAGACGGTTCACGCGCCGATCCCACCGCCCCGGCGCAGGCTTTGGTGCTGGGGGTGACGCAGTTGCGTTCGCGTCTGACCGGCGATAGCCCGTTTGCCGCCGAACTCGCGGCCCTGGAAACCATCGCCGCCGGGGATGCTACCGTGATGGCCGCGTTGCATCGCTTAAAACCCCACGCCGAAGTGGGCGTGCCGAGCGAAGCGGCGCTGACCGCGCGTTTTGCCAAGGTGGCTCAGGCGGTAATGAGCGCGCGCTCGACCTCCGAAGCCGGGGGTTGGCTGGGCGCGGTGAAAGAAGGTTTGGGCGGCATAGTGACGGTGCGGCGCACCAATCCCGCAGAAATTACCGATCAGGTGGAACGCGCCGTGGCGGTGGCCGAAGCGGCGCTGGAATTGGGCGAGCTGGGCGAAGCGGTGCAGGTTTTGAGCGAAGTGCAGGGTGCGCCCGGTGAGGCCGCCGCCGCGTGGCTGGGCGACGCTCATGCGCGCCTTGACGCGGAAGCGGCGTTGGAAGACCTGCACCGCCATGCGCTGACCGTGCTGTCCGCCGCTGGCGGCGGTTGAGGGAGCAGGTCGATGGCGCGTCTGTTTCTGTTTTTTGTAGTTGCCTTAGCCCTTGCCTGGGGCGTGGTGTGGGTTGCCGACCATCCGGGGCAGATGAGCCTGGTATGGGGCGGGTGGCGCATCGACACCTCGGCGGGGGTGCTGGGCGTGGCTTTGATCGTCTTCGCCGTGACGGCGGCGTTGCTGTATCGGTTTTGGCTGTTTCTCACCCGCGCGCCGGGGCGCATCGGCATGGCCTTTAAGGAACGCCGCTCGCAAAAGGGCTATAAGGCCCTGACCAAAGGCATGGTGGCGGTCGCGGCGGGCGACGCCGAAGAAGCTAAACGCCAAGTGGGCAAAGCCGATAGTCTGCTCAATGAACCGCCGCTGACGTTGCTGCTGAAGGCGCAGGCTGCGCAGTTGAACGGCGACGAAGGGGCGGCGGAAACGTTTTTCACCCTTATGCTCGATGATGCGGAAATGGAGTTTTTAGGGCTGCGTGGCTTGCTCAATCAGGCGATGAAACGCGGCGACGACAAAACGGCGCTGGAACTGGCGCGCCGGGCGCAGGGGCTCAATGGCAAAAGTGCGTGGCTGGCGGAAACCGTGTTTCAGTTGGAGGCGCGTGCCGGAAGCTGGCTGGGCGCGGACGAAGCGCTTAAAAAGGTCGGCAAACTGACGGATTTTTCTGCACGCGAGGTCAATCATCGCCGCGCGGTGGCGCTGTTGGGTCAAAGTGTGGAAGCACACAAAAAGGGCAACACCCAAGACGCCATCAAACTGGCGCAAAAGGCGCTGAACGAAGATCCGGCGCTGGTGGTGGCGTCGGCGCATCTGGCGCGGCTGTTGATGGCTGGCGATAACGCGCGCAAAGCCAAGGACGTGATCGAAAAGGCTTGGGCGTTAGCGCCGCATCCCGATTTGCTGGCGCTTTATTTTGATGCAGCCAAGGCGACGGACGGCCTGAAAAAAGTCACGGCGGCGCAAGCGCTGTTGTCGTTGAAATCCAGCTCGCCCTATAGCCACATCGCCATGGCGGCGGCGGCGCTGGAGGCCCAATTGTGGGGTCAGGCGCGCACGCACCTTGAGGCGGTGCTGGAATCTTCAGGGGGTCAGGCGGGCGGCCCGCTGCGCACGGCGATGACCTTGATGGCGCGTCTGGAAGAAGAAGACTGCGGCGATAAAGACGCCAGCCGCGTTTGGCTGGCGCGCGCGGCGGTCGCCCCGGCCGATCCGGCGTGGCTGTGCGGCCATTGTGGGCATGTCGATACCCAGTGGACGCCGCATTGCCCCAAGTGCAAAACGTTCGATGCGTTGGCCTGGGCAAACCCGCCCAGTGCCAAGCCGCAAGACGTGCTTAGGCTGCAATCGTAAGGCTTTCTTGTTGCCAAAGACATTGACGCGCCGGGATGCGCGGATTACAAGAACGCGCCTCTAGGGTGATGGCTCCGAAATACGGTGCATTGAAGACAACGTATTTCTGGGGCAGGACACTAGGCCGACGTAGCTCAGTTGGTAGAGCAACGCATTCGTAATGCGTAGGTCCGCGGTTCGAGTCCGCGCGTCGGCACCATTTTTTGCAGCGTTTTGCGCCGTTCGGGCCCCTATTGGGGGCCCGAAAACGTTAGGGGCGTAAAAAAATGCAGACTTAGTCAGGGAATTGTCAGCTTGCTGCTGTATATCGATCAAATATCCCTGAGTTGAGAGGCGCCATGGCAAAAACGATCCTGATTGTTGAAGACAATGAGTCAAACATGAAAATGTTTGAGGCTCTTTTGCGCCTCGAAGGCTATGAAACCATCCTGTCCGTGGATGGCAAAGACGTTATGGATGGGGTTCGGGTTCGTCGCCCCGATTTGATCATTATGGACATTCATCTGGTGGACCATTCCGGTCTGGAGCTGACCAAACGCTTAAAGGCGGACCCGCATCTTAAAAACATCCCCGTGGTCGCCGTGACGGCGTTCGCCATGAAGGGCGACGAAGAAAAGATATTGTCCGGGGGATGCGACGCTTATCTTTCCAAACCGATCGATATTTCCGTGTTTTTGGCGACGATCAAGCGGTTTTTGGCGTTCGGTGCGAACCCTAGCCCGGTTTCGGCGGTCGCTTAAAACGCCTGTCGTTACCGGAAACGGCCCATGGCTGTGCTGTGGGGCGTGCTGTGGCGCTTATTGAAGCGCCGTCGACGTGTCGTTGAACATGTCCGATACGGTGCCGCCCAATCCCGTGACCGCGCCGATGATCACCACCGCGATTAAAGAAGCGATTAGCGCGTATTCGATGGCGGTGGCGCCTTGTTTATCGCGGGCGAGCGCCCGCCCACAGAGCGCGACTTGGCGGAGCATAGGGGTCATCTAAAGTTCCTGGCGAGGTCCTGGTCGGTTTCGGGTTTTTTTTAAGCTTATTCAATCTTATTGCAGGCCACCTTAAGAAGCGTAGTGTAACCCACCCTAGCCCGTGCTGAATAGAGCCTCCGTCACAGGCCCAGTTTTTTTAAGGCCATGGTTTTTTAAGACCCGGACTTCTAACAGGTGCAAGCCATGCCGGACCTCCCCCGATCTTCCTTGCGGCGCGTTTTGAGCGCTTCAGCCGACTGCGCGTCCGCCGCCGGTCCTGCCCAGGGTGTGGCCCAGGGTGTGGCCCAGGGCGTGGCCCAGGGCGTGGCCCAGGGCGTGATTTTGGCGCTTGGCGCGACCTGTTTTTGGAGTTTATTTCCACTGCTGTTTAAGGCCGTGACGCACATTGACGCCCTGGAGGTGCTGGCGCACCGCTCCTTGTGGACGTTGGTTTTTGCGGCGGCGGCGATGGTGATGATGGGGCGGCGCGAAATTTTCGTGGCCACGTTTTATGCCCCGCGTATTTTAGGCGGTGCTTTGTTTTCGGGCCTAGCCATTGCGGCCAACTGGGGCACCTTCATTTGGGCGGTGAACCACGATCAGGTGTTGCAATCGAGCCTCGGTTATTTCATCAGCCCCTTGGTCAGCGTGCTGCTGGCGGTGGCGTTTTTGCGCGAACGCTTAGAAGTTAGGGCCTGGGCGGCGGTTGCCCTGGCGACGGCGGGGGTGTTGTTGTTGGTGTTTCGGTTTGGCGCGATCCCCTGGGCGGCGCTGATCTTGGCGTTTTCATGGGCGTTTTATGGGCTGGTCCGCAAATTGGCGCCGATCGGCTCGTTGCCGGGGCTTTATCTGGAAACCATGATGTTGGCGCCCCTGGCGGTGGGTTATATCGCTTGGCTGGCTTTGGTGGGTGGGGCGGTGCCTCCCGTTTTCGGCGCGAACTGGGGCGATAGCGCGCTGCTGGTCGCCACCGGGGCGGTGACGGCGTTTCCGCTGCTGCTGTTTACCCGCGCCGTGCGCATTTTGCGGCTCTCGACGCTCGGCCTGCTGATGTACCTCGTGCCGACGGGGCGGTATTTGTCTTTGACGAACCGTTCACCTTGGCGCACCTGTGGGCCTTTGCGCTGATCTGGTTAGGCCTAGCCGTTTACGGCTGGGACAGTTTTGAGCGTTCCAAATCGGCGCAATCTGCCGCCTGACCGTATCGCAAGCGAAGTGTTTTTTGTTTTTGCCCGTTTGAGCAGGGTTCAAGGCAAAAATCACCCTTTTTAGGGGTGTATTTTATGCACATTAACCGCAAAACGGGTATTTAAGACCTTAAGCTTTATGGTTAAAGATTGTTTAATTCGGATCGGTAAGGTAACGGGAGAACTAAGCCGTTCGCCTCGGGCAACGTTGCCCCACCCGCGTCGGCATGGGGCCAGATGGGCCGTTTTGGGATGTTTTAGGGTCTTTGGCGCCAAGATCGCCCCGATTTGCCCCGCCCCTGAACGGTCTCACGGGCAATGGACACAATTCATTGAAATTAAACATTTATTTTTGATCGTTGCGATCCCGGTTGTTTTTGTCTGGGGCGTGGCACACGGCCATCGGGTTTGTTTTAAGCCGACTCTGTGGGTAAATTCCGGCCCGGATGGGGGGCCTGCGCCCGGTGGGGATTTGGGCGTGTTTAGGGGGCAAAAGGATTTCGATGGTTATGGTTAACGAATGGATAACAAAGGCGGACGATTTGTTGCGGTAATGAATGTTTGCCGGGATCGGGCCGGGGCGGTCGACCGTCTGGGTGATGGATCGGCGTCGTTGAGAACGGCGCGAATGGCAACGAATTTGATCGCCTGCATGTTTGGGGGCTCAAATTCGACAACATCATATGCAGTTTTTTTCGAATCTGCTCCCTTGAAAAAGCGCCGTTGCGTGGAATTTACGGCGGAAAGCTGCCACGAGATGCTTTGGATTTGTCGAAAAAGCGTCGTCGGGCAAGGATTTTTGAAATATTACTAACGCTTATTTAACGCAATTTTTTTTGTTTTATTACAATATAGTATAAACTTTTCTTAATCTAATACATTCACTAATTGTGCAAATTTAGGACGCTTAAAACGCCAAAAATGAAAAACGAGGGCATTTTGACCACAAATGCAGTTGACGCCGCCTCGTCAAACTTTAGACTTGTTGCAAAGGGGTGAAAATGGACTGTTTTTTCCGCGCCGACGCGGAAGGGCGGGCATAAACGAAGGTGCGGTGAACGTGGACACGACAATCCATGCACAAAACGTAACAAATAAGCATTCCTACACCGTGCCGTGTTCCAGTCGCTTTCGCGATCAAGTGACGGAGCTGGCGCGGGTTAAACAGTGCAATGTCGCCGATTTGGCGCGTTCCGTGGTGTTGGTGGTGCCGTTGGGGCGGATCAATGCGTCCCCCGATCCCGGCGAACCGGCCCGCGATGACCGCGAAACGGTGGTATTGAAATCCGGCAATGCCCAGGGAAAACCGTGGCGGCGCAAACCGCGCCTGCAGGTGCGCATGGCCCCCGGTTTTGCCGTTGCCACCATCCGCAAGGCGCTTGGCTTAGCGCTGGCCATCGAACGCGGACATTTGGACGTCGGTTTAGAATCGGAAAGCGAAAAAAACGAAGCGGAACTGCAGCGTGATGCCGAAACGGCGCTGATGCGCGAAGCGCACGATGAGCTGGAGCGTCTGCGCAACATCGTGGCCGCTTTGCAGTTCGACCCGCTGCCCGGCGGCGTGGTGAGCCGCGATCAAGCTTTGTATGTACTGGGTTTCCCGCCCGGCTCGATCCCCGATCAAGGGGCGCTGCGCACACGCTTTCGCCGTTTGGCCACGGTTTATCACCCCGACGGCAAGGATGGCAGCCATCTGCGTATGAGCCAGCTCAATGCCGCCATGGAAATGCTGCGCCGGGGGGGATTATAGTGGGCGGGATAGATTGATCAGGATGAACCGAAATGACCCAGCCTAATCGACCCAAAGTCTTCGTCACGCGCCACCTGCCCGACCCGGTGGAAGCGCGCATCTTGCGCGAATTCGACGCCACCGTGCAGCCCGAAGGCCCGGCTTTAAGCGCGGCGGCGATCATCAAAGGCGCACAAGGCTGCGACGCGTTGTTGGTGGCCCCCGGTGATGCCATCACGGCCGAAGTGATCGACGCGCTTAAAGGTAGCGTGCGCGTCATTTCCACTTTTTCGGTGGGCTTCGACCACGTGGATGTGAAGGCCGCTCAAGCGGCAGGCATTCCGGTGGGCCACACCCCCGACGTGTTGAGCGACGCCACCGCGGATCTGACGTGGTTATTGCTGCTGGCCGCCGCGCGGCGCGCGCATGAAGGCGAAAAGATGGTGCGTGACGTCACTTGGACCGGCTGGACACCGACCCAGCTGATGGGCACCCAGGTCAGCGGCAAACGCCTCGCCATATTGGGCTTGGGGCGCATCGGCCAGGGTGTCGCCAAACGCGCACGCGGCTTCGATATGGTCGTGCATTACCACAACCGCAGCCGCTTAAGCGCCGATCAAGAGCAAGGTGCTGTGTATCACGCCAGCGCCGAAAGCCTGTTCCAAGTGGCGGATTTTCTCTGTTTGTTGTGCCCGCTGACGCCCGCGACCAAGGGCTTGATCAATAGCGAGACTCTTAAAAAACTGCCGCCCGGCGCGATCGTCGTCAATTCGGGGCGCGGCCCGGTGGTGGATGACGTGGCCTTGATCGAAGCCTTAAAAAGCGGCCGTGTGGCGGCGGCGGGGCTGGATGTGTATGTGGGTGAACCGAATATCCATCCCGGTTATCGCGACTTGCCCAACGTCTATTTGCTGCCGCATCTGGGCAGCGCCACGGTCGAAACACGCTTGGCGATGGGCAATCTGGCCATCGATAACATTTTGGCCGTGCTGGCGGGTGGCCGCCCGGTGCGCGAGGTCGTTATTTAACAGCGCTACGCCAACAAAAAAGGCCCGGGGATTTCCCCGGGCCTTTTGTTTTGTCGAAAACCTGAGTTTATCGGCGTTCGCCGAACTCTATTTGTTTAGCGGCGCTCACCAAAGAGGCGCAGCAACATCATGAACAGGTTGATGAAGTCGAGATACAGCGTCAACGCGCCCATGATGGCCTTTTTGGTGGCGGTGGTGGCGTCGTCGAATTCACCGTAGATCAACTTGATCTTCTGCGTGTCGTAAGCGGTGAGGCCGACAAAAATCAGCACACCCGCCGCCGAAATGATGAAGTGCAGGGCGGTGGATTCCAAGAAGATGTTGACGATCATCGCGATGAGCAGGCCGATCAGGCCCATCATCAAAAATGAACCGATGCCGGTCAGGTCGCGTTTGGTGGTGTAACCGTAAAGGCTCATGCCCGCGAACATGCCCGACGTGATGAAAAACACGCGCGCGATCGAGGTGCCGGTGTAGACCACGAAGATCGACGCCATCGACAGGCCCATGACGACCGCGAAGGACCAAAACAGGGCCTGCACGGTGGTCATGCTCATTTTGTGGATGCCGAACGACAGCGCGAATACGAAGCCCAGCGGCGCCAGCATCACCACCCACGCCAGCGGGGTGCCGAAAATGGCCTGCATCATCGTTTCGGAACTGGCGGTCATCATCGCGACCACGCCGGTCAACGCCAGGGCCGAGGCCATGTAGTTGTAGACCTTGAGCATGTACGCGCGCAGACCCTCGTCGATGGCGGCCGTTTGGGCGCGCGCACCGGTGCGAAGGATCGTTTGGTTGTTTTCGAAAGCCATGGGGCGGGTTCTCCAATAATGGGCCAATCGTGCGTTACAAATGAGTGCGTCATAGGCGGAACCTAAGACGCATTCACCTAGGTTGATCTTAATATGTCAGAAAAATGCGGCGATTCAAGGGCTGGTGCCTTCGGGCAAGGGATTATTCGTTGCGCAGGTGACTTCCGGCGCGTTCGCCCAGCGCCCGCCAGGTGCCGAAAAAGCCCGCCAAGGTGGTGAAGATCATGGCCATCAGCACCGTGATGGCGGCGTGGAGGGGCAAAAAGACCCACGCCATGCCCATGATTTCGACGATCACCGCCCATGAAATCAGCGTGCCCACGCCTGCGCCGACGATGCCGGTGAACAGGCCGAGCAAACCGTATTCCAGCAAAAACGCGCCCAAAATTTGGCGACGGGTCGCGCCCAGCACCTTAAATGCCACGCTGTCGTAAACCCGCCGGGTGCGGGTCGCGGCGATGGTGCCCGCCAACACGATGATGCCCGCCAGTACCGTGACGCTGGCCGTGCCGGTGATGGCGGCGGCGATGCCTTGGATGATGCGGTTGGCCGCTTCCAGCGCGTCGCGCACGCGGATGGTGGAAATGTTGGGAAACCCAAGCGCCACGGTGCGCTCGATTTCGGCTTCTGCGCTGGCTGGCGCTTTGATGGCGGCGATGTGGGTGTGCGGCGCGCCTTCCAGCGTGCCGGGCGAAAAGATGGTGGCGAAATCGAAGCGCAGCGTGCGCCAGTCGATGGTGCGTAGCGACGCGATCGTGGCCGTAATGTCGCGGCCCATGACGTTGACGGTCAGGGTGTCGCCCAAACCGATGCCAAACCCCCGCGCGACGTCGGCGTCGAAACTGATGAGCGGCGGGCCTTGGTAATCTTGCGCCCACCACTCGCCCGCTTCAAACTCGGCTCCTTCGGCGGGTTTGGCGGCATAGGTGAGGGCGCGGTCGCCCTGCACCGCCCAGCGCGCCGAACTGGCGATGTCGACCTGATCGACGGGCACGCCGTTGATGGCGACGATGCGTCCGCGCATGGACGGCATACGCACCAGATCGTGCGTCCCGGCCACGCCGCTAACGGCGGCATCGAAGGCGGCGACCTGATGGGGCTGAATGTCGATGAAGAAAAACGCCGGGGCTTGCTCGGGGATAGTGTCTTCTACCTGGCGCGTGATGTTGCCTTGAATAAGCGCCACCGCCACCAGCACCGAAAGGCCCACGCCCAAGGCCAACACCACGCCGGGGGTGGAGGTGCCGGGGCGATGCAAATTGGCCAGCACCAGGCGCAACATGGCGTGATCCGGGCGCGGCACGCGTTTGGCGGCCTGCATGACGGCGCTGGCGCCCAAACGCAGCAGCAAGATGGTGACGGCGCTGACTAAAACGAACCACACCGCAAAGCGTTTTTCTTCGGCCCATACGATCACCAGTGCGGCCAAAATCACCACGCCTGCAGCGACCGCCAGCACATAATTGAGGCGTGGCCATTGCAGGTTGGGCATGACGTTGGTGCGAAACAAGTTGGCCGCCGGCGTTTCCCGCGCCTGCGCCAACGGCCACAACGCAAAGGTGAGCGAAACCAAAAAGCCGAAGATGGCGGCCTTCATCAGGGCCAGTGGAAACAGCCCCATCTGCGGCGCGACGGGCAGATGCTCGCGCACCAACTCAATGCCGATAAACGGCAGGGCCGCGCCTAAGCTTAAGCCGATCAAGATGCCGAGCGCGCTTAAACTCAGCACCTGCAACAGGTAAGCCTGAAACACCAAAGCGCCCGGCGCGCCCAAACATTTGAGCGTGGCGATGGTCTCGGTTTTGGTTTCCAGATAACTGCGCACCGATCCCAGCACGCCGATGCCGCCGACCAACAATGCGGTCAGCCCGGCGAAGGTGAGAAACAGCGTCAAGCGTTCGACAAAACGCTGCAATCCGGGGGCCGCGTCTTCGGGGCCGGACACGCGCCAGCCTTGTTCGGGGAAAGCCTGATGAAGCTGCTCGATAAAGGTTTTGGGGTCTTGGCCGGGGGCCAGCAGGGCGCGATCAAAATAGCGAATTTGGCTGCCCAGCTGCACCAGCCCGGTGTCGGCCAGGGCGGCGGTGGCGACCATAAAACGCGGGCCGAAGTTGACGATGCTGGCGACGCGGTCGGGTTCTTTGGCAATTACGGCGCGGATTTGAAAGTGGCCTTCGCCGACACGCACCAACGCGCCGATCTCTAAGCCCAGTTTGGCGAGCAGGCCGCTTTCGACCGCCGCGCCCCATACCTTACCCTGAGGGCCGTCTTTTTGTCTGAGCAGGTTTTGCAGATCGCTTGGCGGTTCTAAAACCACTTGGCCCGATAGCGGATAACGGCCATCCACGGCCTTCAGTTCCACCAGCGCACGGGCCGTATCGGTCTGCGCCATGGCCTTCATTTCGATCACGGATGAAAGTGCCTGCACGTTGTTTTGCAAATAGGCGAGCGCCTCGCCTTCGGTGGGACGATGTTGCATGCGCACCGAAACATCCCCGCCCAGCAATACCTGGGCGTCGGCCATCAGACCCGCTTTGACCGATTGCGATAGGCTGCCCACCGCCGCGATGGACGCCACGCCCAGCGCCAGACAAGCAAGAAATACGCGAAAGCCTTTAAGCCCGGTACGCATTTCGCGCCGGGCGATGCGCCACGCCAAAATCAATCCGCTGGCCGCGCCAGGATCGGAACCTGCGGGGGAGGGGAGCGTCGTCATGCGGTTAACCTATGGGGGTGTCGGCGCAGGCGTCGGAAACGATGTTGCCGTCGGCCATGGTGAGGATGCGGTTGCATTTTTCTGCCAATGTCGGCGCGTGGGTGATCAGCAACAAGGTGGTGTTTTTGCGCGCGTGCAGATCAAACAGCAGTTCCATCACCAGATCGCCGGTTTTGCCGTCTAAGTTTCCGGTCGGCTCATCGGCAAGCAACAGGGTCGGTTCGGTGACAAACGCACGCGCCAGCGCCACGCGCTGCTGTTCACCGCCTGACAATTGGCCGGGGTAATGTTCCAAACGATGGCCCAAGCCTACGGCGCCGAGCTGTTCGCGGGCGAGCTCGAAGGCTTGGCCGCGCCCGGCAAATTCGAGCGGCAGGGCGACGTTTTCCAGCGCCGTCATGGTCGGCACCAGATGAAAGTTCTGAAACACGATGCCGGTGTGTTGGCGGCGAAACAACGCCAGTTTGTCTTCGCTCAGACCCGTGATGTTGTCGCCCGCGACGTGGACACGCCCTTCGGTCGGGCGTTCCAAACCCGCCACCACCATCAATAGGGACGTTTTGCCCGAGCCGCTGGGGCCGACCAGCCCCACCGTTTCGCCACGGTTGAT
The DNA here is from genome assembly GCA_024653965.1 of Rhodospirillales bacterium. Taxonomy (GTDB): domain Bacteria; phylum Pseudomonadota; class Alphaproteobacteria; order Rhodospirillales; family Magnetovibrionaceae; genus JANLGW01. The sequence goes on along the minus strand of JANLGW010000014.1, from coordinate 39,849 downwards.
GTTTATATTGATGCCACGAAGGATGTTGACCTCGCCCGCGTCGCTGTTCAGTCTTAGGTGGACGTTGTCGAGTTGGATGGCTGGCGAAAGGGCTGGCGAAAGGGAAAGATCGTTCATGAACAAGGCCTTTGATCTGCCGCTGCGTTTGCGCCCCCGCGTCATCATAAAAGAGGCCATTGCCCAGGGATATGGCCTTAAGCGAGCGTTTGTCAATGCGGCGGCGGTGTTGATGGTGTTGTGCGCGGTGGTGTCGCCCGCCCGCGCGGACGAGGTGACGATTTTGGCGCTGGGCGACAGCCTGACGGCGGGCTTAGGGCTCGATCAGGCGGATGCCTTTCCCGCTCAGCTTGAAACGGCGCTTCGCGACGCGGGCCATACGGTCACCGTCGTTAATGCGGGCGTGTCGGGCGACACCTCGGCGGGTGGGCGTTCGCGCCTGGAATGGCTGCTGACACCCGAAATCGACGCGGTGATCGTCGAGCTGGGTGCGAACGACGGCCTGCGCGGCCTCGATCCGGGCGAAACCCGCGCCAATCTCGAATGGATTTTGGCGGCGCTCAAACAACGGGGCCTGCCGGTGCTGCTGACCGGTATGCAGGCTCCGCCCAATCTGGGCCAGGATTATGGCCGCGAATTCAACGCCCTTTATCCTGATCTGGCCCAACGCTACGGCGCGTTGTTCGATCCGTTTTATCTTGAAGGTGTCGCGGCAGACCCGGCGCTGAACCAGCCAGACGGCATTCACCCCAATGCCCAAGGCGTCGCCATCATCGTTAATAGATTGAAATTAAAGGGCATTGAACTGCTGGTCCGGGCAAAACACAACTAAGGAAATAAAATTAATTATAAAATTATGAGTATAAAAAATTAGATCAATTAAAAAAGCATATTATATAATGCATTGAATAGCCTGATTTTTTCGGAGATTTAACCATGGTTCGCCTATTTGTCGGTCTCACTTTGCCGCAAACGCACCGCCAGCGCCTGAGTCTGCTGGGCCACGGCATCGAGGGTGCGCGTTGGGTCGCGCCGGAGAACCTGCACCTCACCTTGCGCTTTATCGGCGAGGTGGACGAACACGTGGGCGAAGCGGTGGCCGAGGCCTTAAACGGCGTGAACGGCAAGCCATTTGGGGTAACGCTCCACGGGCTCGGCACCTTCGGCCACCCGCCGCACGCGCTGTGGGTGGGGGCCGAGGATGCGCCATCGGGCGCGCTGGCCGCGTTGAACGGCGCGGTGGAAAGTGTTTTGGTGCGTCAGGGGCTGGAGCCGGAACACCGCAAATTCGCCCCGCACGTGACCTTGGCGCGGTTTCGTAAAGCAAGTGTGAACCGTTTGGTGCAATTTTTGGAAATAAACGGCGCCTTAGCGCTGGAACCCTTCGAGGTGGCGGGGTTTACCCTGTTTCAAAGCCACCTGCGTCCTGAAGGGGCCGAGTACGAGCGCATCGTCGAATATACGTTTGTGGGTTAAAGCCCCCCCTAAAGCAGAGACACCAGCGCCGCCATGTCGTCGAACACCGCGTCGGCGGCGCTGAGTTTGGCCGCATAATCCGGGCCGCAATGGCCGCCGCCGGTAAACCCGAGCACGCGCATGCCTGCGGCTTTTGCCCCCGCCACGCCCGCCGGGCTGTCTTCGATGACGATGCAGTCGTTTGGCGCCGTGTTCATGGACGCGGCGGCAAATAAGAACAAATCCGGCGCGGGTTTGCCCCGCGCGACTTGGGAAGCGCTGAACAAATGGCCGTCAAACCGCTCGATCAGGCCCGTCAGCTCTAGCGAATGGCGGATCTTTTCCGGCGTGCCGCTGGACGCGACACAATAGCGCAAACCGCGTTGATCCAGATCGTCCAGCGCCGCAAAAATACCGGGAATGGCGGCCAAATCGCGCTCAAAGGCCATGCGGTCGCGTTCACGCAGGGCGGCGACGAAGTCTTGCGGCAGCTCCAGCCCCCAGTCGTGGCGCACCTTGTCGCCGACGGCCTGAATGGAAATGCCGGTGAACGCCTCGCGGCACTCGGCCCCGCTGGTCGGGCGGCCTAAATCGCTTAAATAAGCCGCCAGTTCTTGGCTGGCGATCATTTCGCTATCCACCAACACACCGTCGCAATCGAAAATGATCAGCATGGTTAGGCTCCAAACCCTAATAGCCAAAGCGTTTTAAGGCGCGGTCAACCGAATCGATGTAACTGCCGCCAAACAGGCGCACATGCACCAATAAAGGATAAAGGGTGTAAATGTCGCGCCGTTCTTCAAAAAAGCCCGGTTTGATGGGGCGCAATTCGTGGTAAGGGCCGAAAAAAGCATCATTGAAGGTGCCGAACAGGGTGGTGAAGGCCAGTTCGATTTCCGCATCGGCATAGTAGATCGCGGGATCGATAAAACCGGTGATGCACCCGTTTGCGCTCAAGATGTTGCCGGCCCACAGATCGCCGTGGATGAGCGACGGCTGGGCGGGCTCGTCGATCCAGCGATCCAGCGTGTCTGCGAACCGTTCCAGCCGGGCCATCACGGCGGTGGGCAACCGCCCCGCGCGGGTCGCTTCATGCCCCATGTGGATGAGGCGCTGCTGGGCGAAAAACTCCCGCCAGCTTGAATTCCAAGGGTTGGGCTGGTGCAGCCCGCCGATGACGGTATCAAAATCGAAGCCAAAACCCTTGTCGGTGCCGATATCGTGCAGCGCCGCGATCAGTTGGGCGGCGTGGGCCTGCGCCTGGGCGTTTAGGTCGCCGCCTGCGGGCAGGGCTTCCATCAGCAGCAAATCGTCGTCGATGCAAATCACCTTGGGCACGGTCAAATCGCTATGGGTGGCCAGATGCACCAACATGCGGCCTTCTAAAGCCAGGCTTGGGTTGTGGCCCTGGTGGTTGTGGCCGTCGCCGAGTTTGATCACCAGATCCCGGCCGTTCGGCATTTCGGCTCTGTAGACATCGCCCACGCAGCCGCCGGAAAGGGCGGCAATGCGGTCAGGGCGCTGGCCGACGATGGATTCGATGCGGTCGGCAAGGCGGGTGTGGCGCATGAAAAGCCTTCAAAGGTGTTTGGCGCGAATGTCGGCCAACAAGCCTTTGGCCGCATCTTCGATCAGGTCAAAGACCGCGTCGAACCGACCGTCGTAGTAGGGGTCGGGCACGTCGCGCCGGCCGGGGTTTGAAGCAAAGTCCAAAAACAGGTGCAGCCGATGCTCGCCACCCGGCGGGCAGATGGCCATCAGGTTGCGGTGATTTTCTTGATCCATGGCAAGGATATAGTCGAATTGTGTGAAATCTAGATGACGCGCTTGGCGCGCCCGCAGGCCGCCGATATCGATGCCGTGGCGCTTTGTTTCGGCCTGAGCGCGGGAATCGGGCGGCGAGCCGACGTGATAGGCGGCGGTTCCGGCGCTGTCGATGGTGAAGTGGTCGGCCAGTCCTTCACGTTCGATCAGATCGCGAAAGATGCCCTCGGCGGTGGGGGAACGGCAAATGTTACCAAGACAAACAAACAAAACGCTAACCAAGCAAGGACCTCCGGTATCGGGATTATCTTTGAGGGATTATCCCGGCGCGCCTTTCGTCTGGCAAGGGGTAGTCCTGTAATAAAAACAGGTGATCAGAGGTCGGGTTCGCCGGCTAGGCGCAGGTCGTCATAAGCGCCCAGGTCACCCGCGTGAATGGTGGCGAGGATACGCTGGATGTAGACGTCGCCGATTTCCGAATAGCCGTGCAAAAAGGGCGCGAGCGCTAGGCCCGTGGGGTACACCTCTTCGGCGCGCAGGGCCGCGCGTTGCTGGCGAAAAGCGCGATAGGCCGGGTGGGTGTTGAGCGTGTACATAAATGAACGCACGCTTAAATGCCCGTCGGAAAAACTTTTGACCTTAAATGGCTGGGCCGTGGCATCGACCGAAACGGGGGTAAGTCCCGGAGTTTCTTCGTCATACGTGCGTTCGCCGAAAAAGGCGTTGCCTTCCTGGGCGAAGCGCGATGTGCCCCAGGCCGATTCGATGGCCCCCTGGGCCAAGGTCAAGGATGCGGGCACGACATCAACCCGGCTAAGCAACAATGTGCGCGCGACCGTGGGGTGCAGGCCGTAAGATTGGGCTAAGGCGGCATATTCCTGGCCGTCGAGCGGGGCCTGAAGGGCGCGGGCGCGTTGTTTGAGGATGCGCGCATTTTCACGCGCGATGGGCTCCAGCATGGCGGCGATGAACAGCGCCTTGCGCTGCGCCGGGCTTTTGGCTTCGGGCAACGGCAAGGTGGAAAGCGCTTCGATTGGGTGCAGGGTGCGGGTCTCGCGCACCCGTTCCAGCATTTCCTTCGCCGCCTGGGCGCGCACCGCGACGTTCGGCTCGGGCGCAAAAAAAATCACCCCAACCCAGGCCAAAAGCGCCGTGAGCAGCACGGTGGTGGCAATGCGGATGCGCTTGTTTTTGATAGGCTTCGACATTGATCCCTCATCTAGATGGCCGCGAACTATAGGGGCCTGGGCTAATTTAAGGAAGGCGAGAAAAAACGTCATTAAATTGATCTTTATGCTTGAGTGTGAAAATAAACTCAGATAAAGTTGCTTAATGTTTATGGGGCCGGACATGAACAATAAGCTCGGCAAGACCGGGTATGTGCTTGGGGGCATAGGTGCTGGATATTGAGTTAAGAAACAGGCTCCTCCTGGACAATCCCTGGTGGACGACCGGTGCGGTCGAAGCCGCAGTGCAGCGTTTGGCGCGCCGAGCGTTTGTTAATCCATTTATCGAACGGGTTCGCGCGGGTGGCGGCGTTGCCGCAGTGCTGACCGGTCCGGGGCGCGCGGGCAAGTCCGTTTTGGTCAAACAGGCCATTTCGCGCATGATCGACGCGAAAGTCGATCCCAAGTTTTTAGTCTATGTGCGCCTGGATAATCCAGCCTTCGCCAATCAAGATCTGGTGGAACTGCTCGATCAGGCGTTTGAAGTGTCCGGCCTCGCCAAAGGCGGCTCCGGCGCTTATGTGTTTTTGGACGATATGCACAACGTTCCCGATTGGGAACAACGTCTGGACGATGTGGCGCGCGCCCGTCCGGGTTGCCGCATTACGGCGGTATCCGGTTTGACGCCCGCGTTCGATCCCAGCCTCCACCCCGAAGGCGCCAAAGCCCCGGGACCCTTCAGCCAAACCATTTTGCCGCCGGTGCTGTTTGCCGAATACCTGCATATTTTGCGCATTCGCGAAAAGCTGTTCGATGCGGATGGACGCTTGGCAAACCTAGACGCGCTGAACGCCGCGTTTGTGAACTACGTCAATAGCGGCGGTTTTCCTGAGGTTGCCTTCACCGTGGGCCGCGAGGTCAACTTAGGCGATGTGGTTTCGCACATCATTCACCGCGATTTGGCGGGGCTGTGCGGCATTGCCGATCAACGCGAAGTGGCCAAGCTGATGACCCGTCTGGCGCTGGAAACGGGGCTGGAAACGAGCATCGAGAACCTCTCGGCGGATATGAACGTGGCCAAAAATACGCTGCGCAAGTACTTGGAATTCCTGGAATCCGCCTATCTGATCAAACGCATCTGGCGGGTGGACGGCGAAAGCAAACGGTTCCAGCGCCAGACCCGTTTTAAGGTGTATTTGACCTCGCCCGCCATGCGCGCCGGTCTTGCCGGTCCCGTTGCGATCAACGACGAAGCCATGGCGCGGCTGGCGGAAACCGCCGTTATCAGCCAGTTTATGCATTCCCCGACCTTCCAGCGCCTGTTTTATGCATTTTGGAAAAAGGGCCGCAAACATATGAGCGTGTCGCTGGTGGAAATGCCCGCCACCGGCGATACCCCGGTCAAATGCATCGAGCTGGATTGGTCCAATCGCGCCATTGCCCGCCCGCGGGAAGTGCTGGGCGATATGATGGAATTTTTGGACGCCAATAAACCGAGTACGCCGTCGAAGGCGCTGACCCGCAACATGTCGGGCAAACGCTTTATCGGCAACCATGAAATCGGCTTTATGCCGGTGGCGGTGTGGTGTTATGCGGTGGGTCAGGTCTTGTTGACCGGCTCGATAGCGACCAAAAAAGCCTAATCCACAATTAAGCGCAATTCTGAACGCCTAAGGATAATGCCCGAACTTTTAAGGTTCAGGTATTATCCTTATTTTGTGGCCGGGATCGCCCGCCGTTTAGAAGTGGCGAATTTCCGCTATTTTTTCAGGCGTGCGCCTAACCGCAGGCGCAGGGCGTTGAGCTTGATGAAACCTTCGGCGTCCTTTTGGTTATAGGTGCCGCCTTCTTCGAACGTCACCGTCGCTTCGTCGTAAAGCGAGTTGGGCGATTTGCGCCCGGTGATGATGACGTTGCCCTTATAGAGCTTCATGCGCACCGTGCCGGTGACGCGCTCAGACGCCTTGTCGATGGCGGCCTGCAGCATTTCGCGTTCGGGCGAGAACCAAAAGCCGTTGTAGATCATCTCGGCGTAACGCGGCATCATTTCGTCTTTGGTGTGGGCCGCGCCGCGGTCCAAGGTGATGCTTTCCATGGCGCGCCGCGCCTGGAACAAGATGGTGCCGCCGGGGGTTTCGTAAACGCCGCGTGATTTCATGCCGACAAAGCGGTTTTCTACGATGTCGATGGCGCCGATGCCGTTGGCGCCGCCCAAATCGTTCAGTTTGGTGAGCAGCTTGGCCGGGCTCAGTTTTTCGCCGTTGATGGCGGTGGGGTCGCCGTGGGCAAAATCGATGGTGATTTCGGTCGGCTCGTCGGGCGCGGCCATGGGCGTGACCATACGCGACAAAATCAGGTCGTAATCGGGCTCGGTCCACGGGTCTTCGAGGATTTTGCCCTCAGATGAAATGTGCAGCAGGTTGGCGTCCTGGCTGAACGGGCTTTCGCCGCGTTTGTCTTTGGGCACCGGAATCTGGTGTTTTTCCGCGTATTCGATCAAATCGGTGCGGCTGTGCAGGTTCCACTCGCGCCACGGGGCGATGATTTTGATGTCGGGGTTGAGCGCGTAATAGCCCAATTCAAAGCGCACCTGGTCGTTGCCTTTGCCAGTGGCGCCGTGGGCGACGGCGTCGGCGCCGACTTCACGGGCGATTTCGATTTGGCGTTTGGCGATCAAAGGCCTAGCGATGGAGGTGCCGAGCAAATAGGTGCCTTCATACAGCGCGTTGGCGCGAAACATCGGAAACACGTAATCGCGTACAAACTCTTCGCGCAAATCTTCGATAAAGATTTGTTTGATGCCCATCATTTCGGCCTTGGCGCGCGCGGGTTCCAGCTCTTCGCCCTGGCCCAGATCGGCGGTGAAGGTCACCACTTCGCAGCCATAGGTGTCTTGCAGCCAGCGCAGGATGATCGAGGTATCGAGACCGCCGCTATACGCCAATACGACTTTTTTGACTTCGCCCGCCATGATGGGTGTCCTTTATTGATGAGATCCATTGATCAGATACGTGGGGGCGTGGCCGCATCGGCGCGCCCCTCGGGAAGCGGGCGCAGTATAGGGGAATCTCTTAAGCGTTCAACCACTCTTGCAACAGTTCGGCCAGGGTGGTGAAGGGGCGATACCCCAGCGTCAAAAAGGCGTATTGGCCGTTGTCGGCGCACAGCACGGTGGGAAAACCGCTGACGCCGAAGGCGCGGGTGCGGTTGAAATCGAAGGCGACCTGGGTGCGGGCCTCTGCTTCAGTGAAGTGGCGGGTAAACGCTTCGCGCGTTAGGCCCTGGGCCTGGGCCAGATCGGCCAGCAAGGTGGGATCGACGATATTGAGGCCTTCGGCATAAAAAGCGCGTTGCAGGGATTCGTAAAACGATAATGCCATATCGGGGGCCAGCATGCGCACGCTAACCAGCGCCCGGCAGGCGGGCTCGGTGTCGTAAACGAAGGTCTCATCGTCAAAACGTGCAAAATCGAACGGCTGGCCGGATTTGTCTTGTACGTCTTGCCAATGGTGGCGGATATCGCGGCGCATGGCACCGTCCCACGCATCGCTCGTGCCGGGGCGCAGGCCGCCCATCACCAGATGAAACTGGGCGCGGTCTTGGATAGCGTCATGTATCTGGCGCAGTTCGGGCGCGAAACCCCAGCACCACGAACACATGGGATCGCCGAAATACAACACGTGTTTGCCGGGTCCGGGATCGAATGGTCGCTCATTCCCGGCGGCGGATTGTGGATTAATGGCGCAGGTATCGGTGCAGGGGTTCGTCATGCGGCGCTCGCGAGGGGAAAGGTCCTATCGTGCTTTATGATGAATGTAGGGCTCCTCCCCCTCAGCGCCAAGCCGTAACGTTCAGACGAGGGGGTACAAGGCTGAACATATTCAAGACGCTGAGGGGGAGAAAGGCAGGGAGGGTATCTCCGTAAGGGGGGTCCGTAAGGGGGTCTGTAATCGGCTCGTTATTGGGCCGCGATCGCGCCGGGTTCCCACGCCGTGGCGGCGAAGGCGTCATCCAGCGGCGTAGCGGCGATGTGGTTCATGTAGTTGCTGATGGTTTTGGTGGCGATGCCGAGCAGAATTTCCAAGATTTGCGCCTTGCTGTGCCCGGCGGTGAGAAACGTTTCGATGTCGAGCGCGCTGACGTGGCCGCGTTTTTCGACCATTTTGGTGGTGAACTCGACGATGCCCGCCAGTTTGGGGTCAAGCACCGGGCGACCGTCGCGCACGGCGTTGATGGTTTCATCATCCAGGCCCATCATCTTGCCCGCCATGGAATGGGCGGCGACACAATAGGTGCAGCCATTGGTGCGGCTGACGGTCAAAAAGATCAGCTGTTGTTCGGCCGGGGTAAAGTCGGTTTCGCCCAGCAACAGATAAGTCTGCGCATAACCTTTCAGCGCCGCCGGGGATTCCGCCATGGCCGCGACCAAGTTGGGCACAAAGCCGAACCGTTGGGCATAAGCGTCCATGATGGGGTGCGCGCCAGCCGGGGCGCTGTTGCGGGTGTGCAAGGTTAGGTGATGCATGGCGAACCTCCGTTAATCCTATCGGCCATATTGGAATGATCGTTCAAAAACTAAACGAACATAAACCCGGGTTGAATAAGGCGTCAAGTTATTTTTGAACGGCCATTCAACTATAGTGAACTGGCAATTATGCTGAGTTGGCAATTACGGTGAGTTAGCGGTCCAGCACCCGCACGGCTAAGGCCGCGACGTCTTTAAGTGTTTGCGCGTTGGCGCCGCTGCGCGCCAATACGTTAAGCCCCTGGGCGCTGGCGATCAGCGAGCGGGCGATGGCGCGGGCCTTGGCATCCGAGGTGATGTCGCCTTGTTTCTGGCCGCGCTCCACCAGCGTGGTCAGGGTATTTTCCAAACCGCTGAGGGTGGCGCGCACCCACTCGGCCATGCTATCGGCGCAGCCGTAAAATCCGGCGGAAGTATTGGTCAGCAGGCAGCCCTTGTGTTCGGGATCGTTGAGCGCGCGTTTGGTCAGGTCTTTGAAAAAAGCGACGATCAGGGTTCGTGAATCGATGCCGTCGGGCGCTCTGCGCGCCGCATCGGCCAACGGTTTGGTGGGCGAGGCATCGCGGTACCGTTCCATGACGGCGGCGAACAGCTCGGCTTTGTCGCCGAACGTATTGTAGAGGCTGCCGCGATTCAATCCGGTGGCGTCGACCAGATCTTGAATGGAGGCGGTCTCGAAGCCCTTCAACCAAAACACCATGAGCGCCCGGTCTAAGACGTCGTCGCGATCGAATTGCTGGGGCCGGGACATGGGTCTGAAGTCCGTTGATTATGGAACGATAGGTTAAGAATAAACCATGTGGGCATAAAAACAAAGGCGCGCAAACCATCAGGCCGTTGCGGTTTCGCCCTCGCTCTCGCGTTTTTCTTTGAGCGCCTTGAGTTTTTGATTTTCGCTGTCGGATTTCAACTGCCCACACGCGGCCATGATGTCGCGCCCGCGCGGGTGGCGGATGGGCGCGGAAAATCCGGCGTCGTTGAGGATCTGCGAAAAACGATGCACGCGGTTGTTGGACGAACACTCGTACTTGGTGCCCGGCCAAGGGTTGAACGGAATGAGGTTGAACTTGGCGGGAATTTTGTATTTACGCATCAGGTGCGCCAGATGCCGGGCGTCGTCGTCTGAATCGTTGACGTCTTTGAGCATCACATATTCCATGGTGATGCGCCGCGAATTGCGCGCGCCGGGATACGCGGCGCAGGCCCTGAGCAGTTCTTCGAGTGGATATTTTTTGTTGATCGGCACCAACACGTCGCGCACGGCGTTGTCGCCGGAATGCAGGCTGATGGCCAGATCGACGTCGATTTCCTGGCCCGCGCGCGCGATCATCGGCACCACGCCTGAAGTCGAAAGCGTGATGCGGCGGCGCGAAATGGCTAGGCCTTCACCGTCTTTGATGATGCGCAACGCGTCGCGCACGTTGTCGAAATTCATCAACGGCTCGCCCATGCCCATCATCACGATGTTGGTGAGCAAGCGCCCGTCCACGCCCGCCGGCCACTCGCCCAATGCGTCGCGCGCCATCATCAATTGGCCGACAATTTCGGCAGGTGTCAGATTGCGCACCAGACGCTGGGTGCCGGTGTTGCAAAAGTCGCAATTTAAGGTGCAGCCCACTTGCGACGAAATGCACAGCGCCCCGCGTCCATCGTCGGGGATCAGCACCGTTTCAATTTCGTTGCCATCGTCTAAACGCAACAGCCACTTGCGCGAACCATCGGTGCTGACCAGCGCTTGTTTGATTTCCAGCCGCCCGACATAAAATCCCGCGATTAGCTTTTCGCGCAGCGGTTTGCCCAAATCGGTCATGGCCGTAAAATCGGTCACGCCGCGATGGTACATCCAGTGCCAAAGCTGGGTGGCGCGAAACGGCTTCTCGCCTAAGCCTTTTAAGACTTCGATGAGCTGTTCGCGGCTTAAGCCGATTAAATTGGTGCGCGCGCTGTTCATAGGGCGCTCATATAGGGTGTTTTGGCTTGAATCGCAAAGAATCTTGGCAAGCAAGCCTGCAAAAATTATTTTACGCCGCACGCCGTATTGATGGCATTGATGGCCGCGGTGAAGCCGGAAAGTGAATAAGTATCGGTGGTTAGCGTGCCGCGCGCCGAGGTGCCGTTGACCACCAGGATCGAGCCATTGCGCATGGCGGCACCTAAGGCTTTGTCGTCGTCGGCTTCGCGGGTCCAGGCGAATTCATCCTGACCGAACAGGGAAAAGGTCTTTTTGCCGTCGATGGTGACGGTGACGGGGGTATCGCCTTTTAAGGCGTATCCGGCCTGAAAACTCACCACGCCGATGGATTTTTCCGCCGGGCGGTGGGTGATGATGGCGTAGACCTGGCCGCGCTGTTTGTAATTGCCTTCGGATTTTTGTGGTTGGGCGGAAATGTAACACAGCGGCTTGCCGCCTTCGGTTCCCTTGACCGCCGACCAATCGCCAAACTCGCCCAAATCTTCGGCATGCGCGGGCATGGCTAGGGCGACTGCACCCAGCAGGCCGAACAGACGGATCGCGAATCGAAACTGGATCATGGCTTCAGTCTACTGAGAACGACGCGCTGGACAAGCCCCCCCGTGTGGGGAAAGCTAAGGCTATGGACAGCAGCAATCCCGTTTTGATCGAGGTCACGCGCGGCGGCGCGGTGGAAAGCCGCCACCGCGGCGCGTGCGTGGTGATGGCCGCCGATGGGCGGCTGGTGCATGGGCTAGGCGACGTTCAGCGCAGGGTATTTCCGCGTTCCGCCATCAAACCGGTGCAGGCGTTGCCCTTGATCGAAACCGGCGCGGCGGCGCGGTTTGATGTGACGGACGCGGAAATCGCCCTGGCCTGCGCCTCGCACAACGGCGAGGTGGAGCACGTGGCCGCCGTGCGGGCCTGGCTGGCGCGGCTGGGGCTTGATGAGGCTGATCTGGCGTGCGGCGCGCATCCTTCCATCAACGCTCAGGTGGCGCTGGAGATGGCGCAAAACGGCGTAACGCTGGGCCGGGCGCATAACAACTGTTCAGGCAAACACACCGGATTTTTATGCACCGCGCTGCACATGAATGAGCCGTTGGCGGCTTATGAGCGCGCCGATCATCCGGTGCAGCGCCGCGTTGCCCGAGCGATGGAAGAGATGACCGGGGTGCGCCTGGATATGCACGCCTGCGGTATCGACGGCTGTGGCATTCCCGCTTGCGCCATGCCGCTCGACGCTTTGGCGCTGGCCATGGCGCGTATGACCGATACGGTTAGACGCCCCGCCGCCGCGCGCATTATCGGTGCGATGATGGCCTATCCTGGCGTGGTGGCAGGCACGGACCGGGCCGATACCCATATCATGACGGTTTGCGCCGGGCGGGTGGCGAGCAAGGCCGGGGCCGAAGGCATGCATATCGCGATGGTGCCGGAACGCGGTTGGGGCATCGCCCTGAAAATTGACGACGGCGCGGCGCGGGCCAGCGATGTCGCCATGGTCAATGTGCTGAATGCGCTGGGCCTGTTGGATGATGACGCCCGCGTGGCGCTGGCCGAGTTGCTGGTCAAACCCTTGGCCAATACGCTGGGCGCAATCGTCGGGGATATTCGTTCGGGGCCCGGTTTGGTTTTTTAAGACCAAGGCACAGCCTTAGACGTCGTTTTCCTCTTCACCTGAGATCGGCGCATCGAAGCCTTCGCCCAGCGGTGGTGGGTCGCGAAACGGATCGAGGCCACGAAAAATCGGGCTGCCGTGGCGGTGCTCGGGACGTTCCGCCACAGGGCCTCCGGCGCGCACTGGGCGTTCGGCAAAACGTCCCATTGAAAGGGCGCGGTCATACAGCACGATGGCCGCCGCGACCGACACATTGATGCAAAAAGACGTCGGGATCTTGATCACGAATTCGCATTTATCGATCATTTGCGGCGACAGCGAATGGCGTTCCGGCCCTAAAATATAGGCGCATCGGCTGGGGTGGCGAAAGCTGGGCAGATCGATGGCATCGTCGGTGAGTTCCACGCCCACCAAGCGGCAGTCTTCGGGCAGGCGCATGTCGGTTAAGGTGGGAAAACTAAAAAACGGCATATGTGACAACGCGCTGGAGGTATCGGCCAAGCTGCCCACGCGGCGTTGGTAGGTGGCGTTGACGGTGAATACGAAGCTGCCGCCGAAGGCGTGCGCGGTGCGGAAAATCGCCCCGGCGTTCATCGGTTTGCTGATGCGTTCCACGCCGATGCCGAAATAACCTCTCATGGAAAATCCTTTGCCGTGCGGGTGGTGGGATGGAAAAGCGCGGTCAAAATGGCGCAAGGCGGGCGGGGTTTCAACCCTTCGATACACTCTGGCGTATATAAAGTGGCTTCTGTTAATGCTCGCACGCTTGTTTTTTTAATGATAATGTTTCGCAATTACGGCGACAAAGCGTACGAAAGTGATACGCAGGCCGAACCTGAAGCAGGGGGCTTTATTGATGAGGAAAACATTTATTGCGGCGCTGGCGGCGGTGTGGGTGTCGATCGGCATTTTAACGGCGGCTCCCGCTCAGGCGGCAAGCGACGGTTATAACCATCACGTGGTGTTTCATGTGGACGAAAATGACGCGGCGACGATGAATCTGGCGCTTAACAACGCGGCCAATGTCGTGAAGCACTACGCGGGCCAGGGAGAACGGGTGCAAGTCGAAATCGTCGCTTATGGTCCGGGCCTGCATATGCTGCGCGCCGATACCTCGCCGGTGAAGGATCGTTTGGCCACTTATGCGCCGAGCTTTCCCGACGTAACGTTTGCGGCATGTGGCAACACTCTTGAAGGGATGACCAAAAGCGAAGGCAAGGTTCCGGAATTGATCCAGTCCGATGCCATCACCACCGTACCCTCCGGCGTGGTGCAGATTATGGTGCGTCAGGATCAAGGCTGGCACTACATTCGGCCATAAAGAACGGTTGTGCGGACCTCCCTCTGCGCACCAGCGGGGCAGTATTGGCGGGCGGCAAACCGGACGGTGGCCGTCCGTTGCCTTGCCGATGGCGCGGCTGCTGACCGGGCAAAGCCCTTTGACATTAATCCGCCCAGCGCTTACGCATAATTCATTAAAGTCGAAGTTTCCGCTTCGGCGTATTCGGCACATGATGAATATGGGAATGCTAACCGTGAATAATATTCTTGATAAACTGCCTTTTGGCCCGGTGATTTTACTGGGCGTGATTTTTGCCTTGATGCCCATTTTGCCGGAGCCGCATTTGTGGGAAAAGGCCATGATGATCAAGGACGGCGTGTCGCTGGCCCCCATCGATTGGTTCGACATCGTTTTGCATGGCAGTTCGGCGGTGTTGGTAATCGCTAAAGTCTGGCGGGACCGTCAGGTGCGTGCCGAAAGCGCTGCGGCAAGCGTTGCCCGCAGCAGCGATAGTCCTGACGTTGGTGATAAAGACTGATCGTGTCCCATGCCCACACGCTCCACCCCTTCTTTGATGAGTCCCGCCTCGGCGGGCGCGCTGTGGATGTTGGGCGCGGCTTGTCTGTTGGCTTCGTTGAGCCTGATGGTGCGACACATCGCAAGCGATCTGCATCCGTTTGAGATCGCGTTCTTTCGTAACTTCGGCCAGTTCGCGTTCATGATTCCGTGGGCGGTGCTGGCGGGGATCAAGGGCGTGCGCACCCGCCGGGTGTGGGCCCATGTGCGGCGCTCCAGTTTTGGCATTTGCGCCATGCTGACGTGGTTTTGGGTGGTGACGCAAATGCCCATCGCCGAAGCCACCGCGATCAGTTTCTCCGCACCCTTGTTCACCACCGCCGGGGCGGCGTTGTTTTTGCGTGAACGGGTGGGGCCGCGCCGTTGGCTCGCCACGGTTTTTGGTTTTTTGGGCGTGCTGATGGTCATCCGCCCCGGCCTGCATGAAGTCGAATTGCCCGCGCTCATCGCTCTATCGTCGGCGGTATTTATCGCCGGATCGATGCTGTCGAATAAATCCTTGGCGCGCACCGAATCGCCCAACGCTATGGTGTTGTGGATGGGCGTGTTTATGAGCCTGTTTTCCCTGCCGCCTGCGCTAGCCTTTTGGAGCTGGCCGACGGGCTGGACGTGGGCTTGGCTGGTGGCGTTGGGCTTGGTGGCGACGTTTGCTCATCTGGCCATCAATCGCGCCTTTGCGTCGTCGGATGCGTCGTTCATTGCGCCGTTTGGGTTCGCGCAAATTCCCTTCGTCGCCATGATGGGTTATGGTGTGTTCGGTGAAAGTCCCGATGGGTGGACGATTGCGGGCTCGGCAGTGATTATGGCGTCGGGCGTTTATATCGCGCACCGCGAAGCCCGGGTCAGCCGCGCCGTCGCCGCCCCGCCGCAGCCGGGCGTGGTCGCGGTCGGCCACGAACATACGCCGTAAGCTTGAAAAGCTACATCAACGTATCCAGGGTTTGGGCGAATGTGAAATCCAAATCCGTCAATCCGCCTCGGCCCGCGGCGGCGCTGTGGGTGCTCAGGCGCACATCAACGCGGTTGTAGGCGTTGCTCCAGTCCGGGTGGTGGTTGAGTTTTTCCGCCGCTAGGGCGGCGCGGGTCATAAAAGCGAACGCTTGGGAAAAATCATGAAAGCTAAATCGCTTTTCGATAGCCTTGCCGTCTGCGGCGAGGGTCCAGCCCTTTAGCTTCGCCAAGCGGGAGTGCACCTCTTGGGGGTCCAGCGGGGTCATGCGTAGCTCCTTGTTTTTCTGTATGATTTTAAGTGGTAATACTTGGCCTGCCGTTCAAGGGGGAGTACGCTTTTGTTATGACTGAGCAGTGGACGATAGCCCCGAGCCTAGACGACATGGAAATCATGGCGCGCCAAGCGTTTGCGCAGATTCCCGCCGAACTGGCCCGGCATGTCGAGGGCGTGGTGATCCGCGTCGATGATTTCCCCGATGCCGAGACCGAGCGCGAAATGGAGCTTGAGAGCCCATTCGATTTGCTGGGGCTTTATCATGGCGTGGCCCTGGGCGATAAAAGCATTTCCGACGCGCCGCAAGACGTGGACCGGATTCATCTCTACCGCCGTCCCATTTTGGATTATTGGTGTGAAAGCGACGAAGATTTACAACACCTGATCCGCCATGTTTTGATCCATGAGATCGGCCATCATTTCGGGTTTAGCGACGAAGATATGGAAGCCATCGAGGCGGCGGCGGATCAATACGCGGCTTAATTTGGAAGCGGGCAAACAGGAGGAACGACGGTGAGCGGCAATATCCATCGATTGAAGGCCGAACAGCTTTATACCGTATGTTCCGCCGATGCGTTCGACTTCAAGACTACCCAAGACGTCAAACCGTTGGACGGCGTGATCGGTCAGGCGCGCGCGGTGGAATCCATCCGCTTCGCCATCGGCATGCGTCACGATGGTTACAACCTGTTCGCCTTCGGCCCGGAAGGAACGGGCAAATCGTCCACCGTGCGGCGCTTTTTGGAACATGAAGCTCAAAAAGAAGCGGTGCCATCGGACTGGTGTTACGTCAACAATTTTGAAGATCCGCACAAACCGCGCGCCCTGGCCCTGCCGGCCGGCAAGGCCTGTCCGCTGCGCGACGATATGGAACATTTGGTCGAAGAACTGCAAGGCGCGCTGCCCGCCGCCTTTGAAAGCGAAGACTATGCCCAGCGCAAAGAAGCGCTGGAAGACGAATTGAAAAAACAGCACGAAGGCGCGTTCACCAAATTACAGGAACGCGCGACCGAAAGTCAGGTGGCGTTGGTGCGCACGCCCATGGGGCTGGGCCTTGCCCCCACCAAAGACGGCGAGGTGCTGAGCCCGCAGGATTTTGAAACCCTGTCTAAGAAAGAACAAAAAAAACGCCAAGAGGCGCTCGGCCTGCTGCAGCAGCAGTTGGAAGAAATTCTCGTGCAAATCCCGAAGTGGGAAAAAGAGCATCGCGAAAAAATCCGCGAACTTAATCGTGAAGTCACCCAGCGCGCGGTCGGCCATTTGATCGAAGAGCTGGAAAAAAAGTGGCAAGATTTAAAATCGGTGCTGGCTTACCTAGAAGAAGTCCGCGCCGATGTGATGGCGCATGCCGCCGATTTTCTGCCTTCCGCCGAATCGGCGCAGCAGAGCTTTGCCTTAGCGGGCGGGCGGCAAGGCGGCACGGTGGGCTCGGGCACCTTCCGCCGTTATCAGGTGAACGTGCTGGTGGACAATTCCGCCCGGGCGTCCGGCGCCGCATGCGGCATGACGGGTGCGGATGATTCGTGCGGCGCGCCGGTGGTGGAAGAAGAACACCCCACCCAACCCAACTTGGTGGGGCGCATCGAACACGTCAGCCAGATGGGCACCTTGCTTACCGATTTCAATTTGATCAAGGCGGGGGCGCTGCATCGCGCCAACGGCGGTTATTTGATCATGGATGCGCGGCGCATTTTGATGCAGCCGTTCGCTTGGGAAAGCCTTAAACGCGCGTTGCGTGCGGGGCACATCCGTATCGAAGGTCCGGCGGAAAGCATGGGCTGGGTCACCACCGTGTCGCTGGAACCCGAACCGGTGCCGCTCGATTTGAAGGTGGTGCTGCTGGGCGAGCCGATGATTTATTATCTGTTGTCGCTCTATGATCCGGACTTCAAAGAACTGTTCAAAGTCGCCGCCGACTTTGCCGACCGCATGGACCGCGACCGCGAAGGCCTGGGCGGTTACGCGTGCCTATTGGCGGGGCAGGTGGAACGCGAAAGCCTGCGCCATCTGGATAAAAGCGCGGTGGCGCGGGTGGTCGAACATGGCGCGCGGCTGGCGGGGGACGCACAAAAACTCACCACCCATATGGCTTCACTGGTGGATCTGGTGCGGGAATCCGATTATTGGGCGGGTGTGGAAAATGCCCAGATCATCTCCGCCAAACACGTGCAAGAAGCGATCGACGCAAAAATCTATCGCTCGGACCGCTATCGCGAACGCCTGCAAGAAGAAATCCAACGCGGCACGTTGGTGGTCGAAACCACCGGCGCGAAGGTGGGGCAGATCAACGGCCTCGCGGTGTTGCAGTTGGATACTTTCGCTTTTGGCCGCCCGTCGCGCATCACCGCATCGGTGAGCATGGGCAAAGGCGAACTGATCGACATCGAGCGTCAGGTCGAACTGGGCGGGCCGCTGCATTCCAAGGGCATGATGATCTTGGAAAGTTTTTTGGCCTCGCGTTTTGCGCAAAACGGGCCGCTGGCGCTGAGCGCGCGCATCACCTTTGAACAATCCTACGGTGAAGTCGATGGCGACAGCGCTTCATCGACCGAACTTTATGCGTTGCTTTCGGCGATTGCGGAAATTCCCATCAAACAATACATCGCGGTGACCGGCTCGGTCGATCAGCAAGGCCGGGTGCAGGCCATCGGCGGCGTGAACGAAAAGATCGAAGGCTTTTTCGACATTTGTCAGCAACGCGGCCTGACCGGGATCGAAGGCGTGATGATTCCCGCCACCAACGTCAAACACCTGATGCTACGCGCCGACGTGGTCGACGCGGTGAAGGCCGGGCAGTTCAACGTGTGGGCGGTCGGCACCATCGACGAAGGCATCGAAATTTTGACCGGCATACCCGCTGGGCAAATGGACGCCAAGGGTGAATATCCCATCGATTCGGTCAACCGCGCGGTGGCGCGCCGCCTGCGCCAAGTGGCGGAAAAACTGCATGCGTTCGGCGTGCCCCCGACAAATGGTTCCAGCCATACCGTCATCAAGGTGCAGCCGTCGCACGGCGAAACCTAAGGGTCAAGGCCCACCTGATGCCCAAGGTTCAGGCGGCGGGTTTGTTGGTATCGATGCCCAGCAGCGCGCATAGCAAGCTATGAATAGCCGGATTGTCGTTGAGGATTTTCACGAACTCGATCACGCGCTCCAACTTGCCGTCGAACTCGCCGAGCGCCGATGTCGGCATTGGTGCCGTGGGCGTGCTCGGGGCGGTGTCGGCCGGAGCGGTGTTGATGGTATCGTCCATGGGATTCTCCTGAGGCTCGTGTCCGGCTGGCGAGGGTTGCGCCGCGGCATGGGCATGGATGGCTTCGGAGAGCAGTTGTGCAAGCTTCAACGTCCGCGCCCAACCCATGGCCACCCTCATTGCTTCGCCGTGTTCAGGACATAGACGCGCAAACCGGGGGCTTGTGAACGGGTGTCTTGAAGGATGCTGCACTGCAGGATTATTTATTCAGCAGCTTGGCTAAAAAGGTTAGCTCCGCGACGGGGCGAGGCTGAACTCGATCAGGCCTTCGATGGAAGATAGGGCCTCGGCCAACTGGGTCGGATCGTGGGGGCGGGTCGATTTGAGTTCCAGATGATATCCGTAACGTTCCCCCCCTGCCGTCAACTCGAAGTTCCAGTTGGCGACGGTATACCCTAGCCCCGCCATCAGCTCCTGCACCGCCTTGCTGGAGGGCACGTGATTGCGGGGAAAGGTTAGCGCGACATGGGCGGTGTGTTCGCGGGGCAGGTAGGGTTCAATCAGGCGGGAACCGCTCATCAACAGCACGCTCAGAAGCGCCGTGGACATCGCCGCGCCGTAGAAACCAAGCCCGATGATGATCCCCACCGTTGCGGTCAACCAGATGGAGGCCGCCGTGGTCAGGCCCCGGATGGAGAAGCCTTCTTTGATGATGACCCCGGCGCCGAGAAAGCCGATGCCGGTCAGAATCCCCTGGATGGCCCGGGAGGGATCGGCGGCGGCTGGAGATTGCACCAGCCCGCCGTACCACATGTCGGGATAGGCATTGACCACCGTGAGCAGGGTCGAGCCGACGCACACTAAAGCGTAGGTGCGGATGCCTGCCGCCCGCCCGTGGTAGGAACGCTCATACCCGATCAGCACCCCGACCGCTAACGCCCCCATGAGGTGCAGCATGATGATGCCGTTGATGACCAACTCCTCATGAGACCAATATGCGGTGAGCAGTTCCATGATATCACCCCTCCACGAAGAACTCGTAGCCTACCACAAAATCAAAATCAGGAAGTGCCTTCGTTCGGCTTGGCCAACCGCGAAGCGGCGAAGCCGCATGCGGCATAAAAAAACGCCGCCATCAAAACTGATAGCGGCGCTTTATGATTTGGTGGAGCCGAGCGGGCCCACCGCGAAGCGGCGAAGCCGCGTGCGGCATAAAAAAACGCCGCCACCCAAGCGGATAGCGGCGTTTTATGATTTGGTGGAGCCGAGCGGGATCGAACCGCTGACCTCGTCATTGCGAACGACGCGCTCTCCCAACTGAGCTACGGCCCCAAAGTCTTAAAACTTGCGGCCCAGCCTGATGGGACAAGCGCCGCGTGGGCGATATATGCGCGAGCCTTTGGCTTGTTGTCAAGATGCCCCTATTGGGCGCAGCGCTTAAGGCGCACTTGCGCAGGCCGGGCCTGGGGCTTAAGTTTGCACACCCCCAACAGTAAATCGGTGTTTCAGGCATGGATGTGGTTATCGTCAATATATTCAAAGTGTTGATCGTCGCGCTCGACATTTATCAGTGGATCGTGATCGTCAACGTGGTGGTGAGTTGGCTGGTGTCGTTCAACGTCATCAACACCTCGAACCAGTTTGTCGCCATGATTATGGATTTCACCTACCGCGCGACCGAGCCCGTTTATCGCCGGATTCGCAACGTCTTGCCCAATATGGGCGGCATCGATCTGTCGCCGGTGGTGGTATTGCTGGCGATTTTCTTAATCCAGGGGATTCTCAGCGACTTTATGCATCGGATGTGATCTTGGCGCTGGCGGCGTTTTTCGAGGACATGTCGGGCGGCTTGAGGGTTCGGGTGCGCCTGCAACCGGCGGGCCGCGCCGATCAGGTTTTGGGCCTGATGCAGGGTGCCGACGGTCAGGCGGCCTTAAAAGCCAGCGTCACCAAAGCCCCCGAAGGCGGCAAAGCCAACGAAGCGCTGATCAAGCTGCTGGCCAAAGAATGGAGGGTGGCAAAAACCACCTTGGAAGTGATACAAGGCCATACCAGCCGCAACAAGGTTTTGTGCCTTGAAGGCGATGGCATCGAGCTGGCGGCGCGCCTGACGGCGTGGAGCGAAAGTAAGGGATGGGACGCATGAGCGAAGCCAAGCGCATCGACGGTAAAGCCTTTGCCGAGGGCCTGCGCGCCCGCGTCGCGGCCAAGGTGAAAAAGCTGCAAGACGCCGACGGCATCACGCCGGGCCTCGCGGTGGTGCTGGTGGGCGAAGATCCGGCTTCCCAAGTTTACGTGCGCAACAAGGGCGAACAAACGCAAGCGGTTGGCATGCGTTCGATCGAACACAAACTGAGCGCCGAGGCTTCAGAAGAAGAAGTGCTGTCGGTGGTGGCAAGGCTCAACGCCGACCCCGCCGTGCACGGCATTTTGGTGCAGTTGCCGCTGCCCGCGCACATCAACGAAACGCGCGTGATCAACGCCATCAACCCCGATAAAGATGTGGATGGTTTTCACGTCATCAACGCCGGCAGGCTCGCCACCGGCCAGCCCTCAATGGTGCCGTGTACGCCGCTCGGCTGTGTGATGTTAATCAAAGACACCTTGGGCGATAATCTTGCGGGCCTACGCGCCATCGTGGTGGGGCGCTCCAACATCGTCGGCAAACCGATGGCGCAATTGCTGCTCAAAGAAAGCTGCACCGTGACCATCGCGCATTCGCGCACCAAAGATCTGGCCGAAGAATGCCGCCGCGCCGACATCGTGGTCGCCGCCGTGGGCCGCGCGGAAATGATCTTGGGCGAATGGATCAAACCGGGTGCCTGTGTGATCGACGTGGGCATCAACCGCGTGCCCGCACCCGAACGCGGTGAAGGCAAAACCCGTTTGGTGGGCGACGTGCATTTTGCAAGTGCTTCCAAGGTTGCGGGTTCCATCACCCCGGTGCCGGGTGGTGTCGGGCCGATGACCATCGCCGTGTTGCTCGCCAATACCGTCACCGCGTGCTGCCGCATCGAAGGTGTGGTGGAGCCGGAATAAAAAAAGCTTTAAACCACAGAGCGCACAGAGCGCACAGAGAGAGCACAGAAAAGACCGGGTTAAAAATTTCTCTGTATCCTCTGTGTCCTCTGTGGTGAATACTTCTTTCCCCACTTCCCCCCTTTGTTTCCGCAATGGTCCGCGTTACGCTTGAAGTATGCAAACCCTACTGCTCAGCATCGGTGTGTTCATCGCCCTGCACCTGATCCCCGCCGCCCCAATGGTGCGGCGCTGGCTGATCGCGGTGTTGGGCAAGCCCATTTACATCGTCGGCTATTCAATCGTGTCGCTGGTTTTGTTGACGTGGGTCGGGGTGGCCTATGCGGGGGCGGATTATATCGAACTGTGGCCACAAGCGGTGTGGATGCGCTGGCTTCCAGCGGCTTTAATGCTTCCGGCGTGTGTGCTGCTGGTGGGCAGTTTGAGCCACGCCAATCCGCTGTCGGTGGGCGTTCAGGTGGCAAAGTTTGACCCGGCCAAGCCCGGCATCGTTTCCATCACCCGCCACCCGTTGATGTGGGCGCTGATGTTGTGGGCAGCAGCGCACATGGTACCCAACGGCGATGTGGCATCAATATTGATGTTCGGCCTGTTTTTGGCCCTGGGCGCGATCGGGCCGAAAAGTCTCGATATGAAGGCGCGCCGCCAATTGGGGGCCGAACGCTGGGCGGAACTGGCGGGGCCGACCTCTAACGTACCGTTCGCCGCCGCCCTTCAAGGCCGCACCCGCATCGATTGGCGCGGAGTGCTGGGCGTGCCCACCTGGGGCGGCTTGGTCCTTTATGCCCTATTGATGGGCGCACACCTGCACACCCTCGGCGTCAGCCCGCTGCCGTAGGCGCGCACTTAGCGCCGCGTTTCATAGGCGAATCGGACCAGCAATGGTAGAATGACCGCGACAGAGCGATTCTAAACCCGCGAGCGTGACCATGAGCGAAGCCTTAGACGATAAACCGAAGTGTTGTGCTCAAATAGAGCCTTATTTTTACTTTCCGGGTTTTTCGTCAGAATCGGAGTTGGAACCATGTCAATTCAGTGGGGTAAGGAAATTCTTCGAGGTGGACGGCAAGCATTATTGCTGCTTCCACATGCCGATGGAGCACAAGGATGGCGCGCCTACCGATAAGGAAGATCCGTCGTGGTCAGGGCGTACCTCTTTTAAGCAGGGCATTCGTGGCGCATTACTGCGGGGGTTTGGGGAACGAGAGACAGTAACTTATGAGGTTGCTGATTTACGAGGGGTGGTCTTTCCATATGAGTTTGGCCTTATTGAGGCGTTGGAGCATCCCGTAGGAGTCAACCCCAAGACTGGAGACGGAAGGGCACATTTTCCATTTTTGCGTTTGGAATGGGCGTGCTTTTACGGATCGGCAGAATTTGAGCGAGCTTTCTTTTCGCGGGGTGCATTTTTTACTAATGTTGAGTTTAGGGGCGAAGCCAATTTTTCGGATTCTGAATTTGAGAATTGGGTCAGCTTCGTAGGTGCTCGTTTTATGGAGCTTGCGGACTTTTCCGCTAATGAAAAGACGCCCCCGTTCCCTAGTATAGATTTCCGTTGGGCGCAGTTTGAGAGAGGGGCGCGGTTTACCAACCGTCGGTTTTCAGAGCCCGTGGATTTCTGGGGCGCGGTGTTTCACGTCGCGCCTGATTTTCACGGCGCGCAATTGCATCAAGGCTGCACCATTGAGAAGGCGGAATTTCTTGATGTCAAAAGCCTCCATGCTCCTTCCGCCTATCGCACCTTAAAATTGGCTATGGAGGAGATGCGCAATTGGGATGGCATGGCCAAGTTTCATGCGCTGGAAGAACGGAGCCTGCGCCATCAGCCGGGCACGCACTGGTTCGTGAGGTTTGTTTCCTGGTCGTATGACGTGGCCTCTGAATACGGGCAGAGTTTGGCAAGGCCACTGGTGGGGGTGATTGGCGTGTTTTACTTCGGTTTCCTGCTTTATTGCTTTGTGCTGGGATTGGCCGGGATCAAGGGGGATGCATCCTTATTGGTCGAAGTGTTGAAATTCGACACCATGCAAATGGTTAAGCCATTCGACGCGATTATTTCGGGGGTTGGCATAACTGGCCTCGGCCCATGGGGGCGGTTTTTCTTCGGTATTGTGGCGACACTACAAACCCTCGCCACCGCCGGGTTCGTGACGTTGTTCATCCTCGCGGTGCGCCGCCGCTTCCGCATGGCGTGAGGGGTGGGCAAAAGATATATGCCATTGACACATAAGCCAATGACACATAACATGCCGCCTGAGCGCATCGTTACCGTCGTTGAGACTCCGGAATTTCAGCGCCGGGCGGGCGCGATTATGGATGAAACGGAGCGCCACGCGCTGATCGATTTTATCGCCCGCAATCCCATGGCGGGTGTCGCCATCGGCGGCGGGGTGCGCAAAGTGCGTTTTGCCAAACCCGGCGGGGGCAAAAGTGGCGGGTATCGGGTCATCCATTTTTTTGGTGACGATGGAACGCTACCGGTTTTTTTGCTGACGGTGTTTGCCAAAAATGAAAAAGCGAATTTGAGCCAATCGGAAACGGAAACCGTGCGCAGGCTGGGCAAAATGCTGTCGGAAAGTTACGGAGCAAAAACATGAGCAAGGCGTTCAAGAGCATCGAGCAAGGGCTAAAAGAGGCCATTGCCCACGCCCGCGGCGAAGGCTCTGCGATTATTCACGAAATCATTGTGCCGGAACCGGACGTTTGCGCGATTCGCGCCAAAACCGGGCTGTCTCAGGGCGCGTTTGCCAAAAGCATCGGCGTGGCCAGGGGCACGCTGCTCAATTGGGAACATCGCCGCCGCATCCCCGAAGGCCCGGCCCGCGTGCTGTTGGCCCTGATCGACAGGGATCCTGGCATTGTTCAGCGCACTTTGGTCAAGCGTTAGCGGAGGCTCGGCGTTAGTCCGCTGCCGGAGGCGTTTTTAAGTCTTTCTGGCAAAGTCCCGCCGGGGGTGGTAAAAGCCCCGCCATGACCGAGCTTTCACACATTCGCAATTTTTCCATCATCGCGCACATCGACCATGGCAAGTCGACGCTGGCGGATCGATTGATTCAGCATTGCGGCGGCCTGACCGACCGCGAGATGTCCGAGCAGGTGCTCGATTCCATGGATATCGAGCGTGAACGCGGCATCACCATCAAAGCCCAGACCGTGCGCCTGATGTACAAAGCCAAAAACGGCGAGACCTATCAGATCAATCTGATGGATACCCCCGGCCATGTCGATTTTGCCTACGAAGTGTCGCGCTCCTTGGCCGCGTGCGAAGGCGCATTGCTGGTGGTGGACGCATCCCAAGGCGTGGAGGCACAGACGCTCGCCAACGTTTATTTGGCGCTCGGCAACGATCTGGAGATCATCCCGGTCCTGAACAAGATCGACCTGCCCGCCGCCGAGCCGGAACAGGTGCGCGCACAAATTGAAGACGTGATCGGCCTCGATGCCTCGGAGGCCTTATTGGTTTCGGCCAAGTCCGGCATCGGCATCACCGAGACCTTGGAAGCCATCGTGCATCGCCTGCCCGCGCCCAAGGGGGATCGCAACGCGCCCTTAAAAGCGCTGCTGGTCGATAGCTGGTACGATTCGTATCTGGGTGTGATGATTTTGGTGCGCGTGGTCGATGGCGTTTTGAAGCGCGGCCAGAAGGTTCGCATGATGGCCGCCGGCAGCGCCCATCAGGTCGAGCAGGTCGGCATCTTCACGCCCAAGATCGCAAGGCTCGATGAACTTGGCCCCGGTGAGATGGGTTATTTCACCGCGTCGATCAAAACCGTCGCCGATACCAACGTCGGCGATACCATTACCGACGATAAAAACCCTGCCACGGAACCGCTGCCCGGTTTTAAGCCGAGCGTGCCGGTGGTGTTTTGCTCGTTATTTCCCGTCGATGCCGCCGATTATGACGATTTGCGCGATTCCATGGGCAAACTGCGCCTCAACGACGCCAGTTTTGAGTTCGATCCGGAAACCTCGGCCGCTTTGGGCCAGGGTTTTCGCTGCGGTTTCTTAGGCCTGCTGCATCTGGAAATCATCCAGGAACGTTTAGAGCGCGAGTTCGATCTCGACCTGATCACCACCGCGCCCAGCGTCGCTTATAAACTTCAATTGATCGATGGGCGGCAGGTTGATCTGCACAATCCCGCCGATATGCCCGATCCGACCCAGATCAAGGCCATCGAAGAACCGTGGATCAAAGCCACCATCTTGGTGCCCGATGAATATCTGGGCTCGGTGCTGGGCCTGTGTACCGACCGACGTGGCGAACAGGTGGAACTGACGTATGTCGGCAACCGCGCCATGGTGGTGTACCGCCTGCCGCTCAACGAAGTGGTGTTCGATTTTTACGACCGCCTCAAATCCATTTCGCGCGGTTACGCCAGCTTCGATTACGAAATGGATGGTTACAGCGAAAACGATCTGGTGAAGATTTCCATTCTGGTCAACAACGAGCCGGTGGATGCGTTGGCGTTTGTCTGCCACCGTTCGCAATCGGAAAACCGGGGCCGCCAGGTGTGTGAACGCCTAAAAGACCTGATCCCGCGCCAGTTGTTCAAGATTCCCATCCAGGCCGCCATCGGCGGCAAGGTGGTGGCGCGTGAAACCATTTCTGCCATGCGCAAAGACGTGACCGCCAAATGTTACGGCGGCGACATCACGCGCAAGAAAAAGCTGCTGGAAAAGCAGAAAAAGGGCAAAAAGAAGATGCGCCAGTTCGGCAAGGTGGAAATCCCGCAAAGCGCCTTCATCAACGCGCTTAAGATGGGCGACGACTGACCGTTTTGTCGTCTGCCTGTGGCGCTTCGCCGTCCGCCGCTTCCGCTTTATGAGGATCGAGCAAATAGTCGTGACCGTCGATCAGGTCGTCGGCGACGCTATCGCGGATAAATTGCGGGTCGGCGGGGTGGAAGTCCATGGCGGTGCTGTGGCTGAAATCATCAATGTCGGCAAAACCGTCTTCGCGCGCACGCCGCGTCAGTTCGTCGAACAAGTATAAGGATTGTTCGATTTCCGGCGCCGCGTCTTCGTCGCGTTCGTGGCCGATGATGATGAAAGTGATGCCCGGCGCGCCCAACAGCAGCCACGCGGGCAGAGTTAAGACGGTTGAGACGATCATCGGCCATTGCGCCAAGGCCGCCTCAAAAGTTGCGGGCGAAACGGCGCGCCACAGTTCCGCCGCGCTGGGTAGGCGGCCTAAGTCGGGATTTAAGGCCGAAGCGACGATTTCCGTGCCCGTCGCCACAAAAGCCGCGCCCGCGAGCGCAATACCGAGGATAAACAGCAATCGTTTGATCGAATCGTTCATGATTGTGATCCTATCGCGCCAAGGGTTCTGCCGCTAGCCGGGTTTGTCTTGGTTCAAGCGATTTAACGGGTATTTAGGGGGGTGTGTACGGTTGTTCTTGAATTTTGCGCCTCCCTTGGTTAGGTTGCGCCACGATTTAAGGAGAGGTGGCCGAGTGGCTGAAGGCGCACGCTTGGAAAGCGTGTTTAGGCGAAATCCTAACGTGGGTTCGAATCCCACTCTCTCCGCCATAAACAAAGGCCCCCTTGTGGGGCCTTTGTTTATGGGGAATGGGGTGTGGTGAACGGACCCTTGGTTCGGCAAAGCGCAGGGCGTTTTGCGACGGTGCACAGCACCGGTCCCGAAGGGACGAGGGGCAGAGCCCCGAGCAATCCCACTCTCTACCCCACTCTTTTTGCCCTTCCCTTTTAAAGCAACGCTTACAGCAGAGCGGGGGAGTTATCCTCTGCCCCGATGCCGTTTTCTGCTGGGCGTTCTTCTACGGTGACCGTGCCGTTGGTGCGCGACAGCACCACCCTACGGCTGTGGTAAGCGGCAAGATCGCGGTGATGGCCGATGGTGATGATGGTCGAGTCGGGAAGCTCCCGTAAGATTAAATCCATCATGGCGCCGCGTACCTCGCGGTCGAGCACATCCACCGCTTCTTGGATAAAGACCCAACGGGGGCGGCGCAGCAGCAGCCGCGCAAAACCGACCCGCTGTTGTTCTTCTAAAGTCAGAATATCGGCCCAGTTTCCGCTTTCGGCGCTACGCTCGACGAGAGCCTCCAACCCGACGGCGCGCAGTGATCGGGCGATTTCATCCAAATCGCAAAATAAGGGCGGCGAGGGGTAACAGACCGCGCCGTTTAGGGGGCCGATGGGCAGATAGGAATGCTGCGGCAGGAAGAAAATTTCGTCGTCGTTGGGCGTGATGATCTCGCCCCGTCCCCACGGCCATAATCCGGCCACGACCTTGCACATGGCCTGCGCGGCGGCATGGTCGCCGGAAATCAGCACCCGTTCCCCGGCTTTGATTTCCAGGTCGAAGGGTTCGATGAGGAGTCCGCCCTCCGGGTCGGTGATGGCGACTTGGCAAAATTCGAGTGCAGGCCGGCTGCCTAAGTGGATTTGGATGGCGGCGTCTTTTTCGCGGGGGATGCGTTCGACGATGCAGTTCAGCGCTTCGTGCAGCCCGAGCACGCGTTCGGATGAAGCCCGCCACTCCGCGGCCCTGGCCAGATTGTCGATGGGCCATGACAGCGCCGCCACCATTTGCTGAAACGCTTGGGCCGTTTGCATCAGCACGCCCAAGCTGATCGTATGGGCGATGTAGCGGGGGGCGGCGATCATGACCGGAAAAACTTGGCTGACGACCGACCAGAACGAGGTAAACGCAAACAACCGGGTCAGGGCGTATGTTTGCTTGTTCCACGCATCCGCCGCGCCATCGAACAGGCCGAGCAGGTTGCGCCGTTCATCCGGTTCGCCACGCAGCAAAGCGATGGGCATCGCGTTTTCCCGCGCGTGGGCCAAGCCGAAACGAAAGTTGGCCTCCCACATTTGGCGCCGGTTCGCGGCCCCGACCAGCGGTCGGCCTAGCCACCACGCGATGAAGGCGCCGCTTGCCGCATAAATAATGGCGATCCACACCAGATGGCCGGGAATCCATAACTCGATGTCGCCGATCCGGATTTCCGGCGGCCCGGAACGCGACCACAAAATTTTGGTGAAACTGATCAAAAGCAGGGTGCAAAAAAACAAGGAGTGGGCGAGGTCGATGGCGTATTCGGTGGCGATGCGCACGTCTTCGGCGATGCGCCCGTCGGGATTGTCGTGTTCGCCGGGCAGCGAGGATACCTCGTACTGGCGGCCCGTCGTCATCCACTCGCCGACCACCCGGTCGGTCAGCCAGGTGCGCCAGCTGACCTGCAGCCGCCGCTTGACCCGCAAGTGCAGCGTCACGATGGCGACGTTGGCGGCGATGATCAGCCCCAGTACGCCCGTCAGTTCGAGGAACAGATCCCAAGAACGCTGTTCGAGGGCGTCAAAAAATCCTTCGCTCCAAAAATTAATGGCGACGGGAATGACGACTTGGGCGATGGTCAAAACGATAAGCCCTGCCGTTAACCCGTAGGCGGTCCACCGGGTTTCGCCTTTCCAGAAGGGGGTCGCTAGGCGGAAAAATTGACGAAAGAACTCGGGCCAGTCTCGCGTTTTGCGGACAAATTTATGGAACTTTGGTCCGTTCTTTATTTCAGACCTCATTCACCGCCCCCGATAGGTTCATGGTTTAAGATTCGCTCCATCTTGTGATTAAACATGTTCTCGCCGCCGCTGCCAATGGATTTGGCAGTTTGTTGCCGACTTTGTCATGGCGGGCCTTGCGCCACCCCCTGAACTCTTGATAGCTTACGCGCCATCGTAACGGGCAATTTGTGCGGCGAATAAAGTGTGGACGATATCCGGGGTGGTAAAACCTAAGGGTCACATGAACGCTTCGACATGAACGCTATTGATCCAACAGGGATATAGTTTCGACATGCTGCAACGGTTTTATGGCTGGGCGATGGACAAAGCGATGCATCGCCATGCGATGGCATGGCTGGCGGTGGTTTCGTTCATCGAAAGTTCAATCTTTCCCATTCCCCCCGATATCATGCTGATTCCGATGGTCTTGGCCGCCCCAACCCGGTGGTTCCGCATTGCGATGGTCTGTACCCTATCTTCGGTGGCGGGCGGTTATGTGGGGTATGCCATCGGTTATTTTTTCATGGGCACGCTGGGCATGGCCATTTTGGACGTGTTCCACCTGACGGAGAAGTTCTACGCCTTTAAACCCTTGGTTGATCAATATGGGGTGTGGGTGATTATCGTGAAGGGCGCGACGCCCATTCCTTATAAACTCATCACCATCGCCGCCGGCGCTTTCGATTTCGATTTGCTCCAATTTACCTTCGCTAGTTTCATTGCGCGGGCCATGCGGTTTTTCCTGATCGCGGCGCTGCTGTGGAAATTCGGGCCGACGATTCGCGATTTTGTCGAAAAGCGCCTCAAGCTGGTGACGACCGCCGTGGTGGTGCTCATCTTGCTCGCCATTGCGGCGGTGAAGCTGCCGGAATATTTCAGCGCCATGCCGGTCGCGCCAATGGGGGATGCAGCGGGGGCTGCCGTATCGGGCCAAGGTATGGACATGGGCATGGGCCAGTTTTTCGCGGCGGTTTTTCTTGGGTTGCTCGAAGGCTTGACCGAGTTTCTGCCCATTTCTTCGACCGGGCACCTGATTCTCGCCGTCGATTTTCTGGCGGTGCCGATGCCGCCGGGCAAGACCTTCGAGATCGTCATTCAATTGGGCGCCATCGTGGCTGTGTGTCTGCTGTATTGGCGGCGATTGTGGCGGGCGGCGGCGGACTTTGCCTATGACCCGGTGGAGCGTGCGTTTGTGCGCAATATTCTGATCGCATTTTTTCCGGCGATGGTGATCGGGGCGCTCGCTTATCCCCTGATCAAGCGCCTTTTAAGCGCGCCCGAGGTGGTGCCCGTGATGTTGGTGCTGGGCGGCATTGCCATTCTCGCCATCGAGCGGATGCGCCACGAGGGGCGTTACCGACGCATCGAGGACTTTTCCAGCGGCCTGTCTTTGAAGATCGGCCTGTTTCAGGTCCTCTCGATGATTCCCGGCGTTTCGCGGTCGGGCGCGACCATCATGGGGGCGCTGCTGGTCGGGGTCGAACGCCGGACGGCGGCGGAGTTCTCATTTTTTCTGGCCATCCCGACCATGCTCGGCGCAGCCGTCTATTCGCTGTATAAAAATTGGGATGTGCTCAATTTCGACGATGCGGGAATTATCGCGACGGGTTTTGTCGTCGCCCTGCTGACCGCCTTGAGCGTGGTGCGGCTGTTTTTAAGCTTCGTTTCGCGGCACGGTTTTGCGATTTTCGCCTGGTATCGCATCGTCATGGGCGGCGCGATGATGGTGTGGATGTTGGCGCGCTGAAGGCTGCGTTTTATTAACGGGGCTTCTGCGCTTTGCCAAATCATGTTGCTGCTTTACATTGTCCGCACAGTGTTTCCATTCAAATTTATAAAGGTGCTTGATTATGACCGCGTGTCCCTGCAATTCCGGCAAAGCGTTTAAAGACTGCTGCGGTCCGATTCTCGACGGTAGCGTTCGTGCAGCCACCGCAGAAGCCTTGATGCGTTCGCGGTACACCGCGCACGTGATGGGCAATTTTGATCACGTCGCCAATACCCATGCGCCGGAAATCCGTTCCACCTACAACGCTTCCGCCGCCAAGGCGCAGTCGCAAGGCACCGAATGGGTGGGCCTGGAAATCACCGAAACCACGGGTGGCGGGCAACAGGATGATACCGGCACGGTCACCTTTACCGCGAGCTACAAAGAAAACGGCCAGACTTATGCGCACCGCGAACGCGCCGATTTTCGCCGCGACGATGGTGTGTGGCTCTATGTCGATGGCAAGATTAACCCCGGCACGGAACCCCGGCGGGTGGTGAAAGTTGGGCGCAATGATCCGTGTCCATGCGGTTCGGGCAAAAAATTCAAAAAGTGCTGCGGCGCTTAAGTTAGCAAAGGCTGGGCACGATGGAGCGTCATTTTGGCTGCACCGCGTGTGGAAAATGTTGCACCGGCTGGCTGCCGTTATCCATCCCCGACGCTTTGGCGCACGCGGCGCGGTTTCCGCTGTTTTTGCTGTGGACACCGGTGCGCCCCGGCGGCAAGTCCTATGATCTGACGGCCCGTTTGGGCTTCGTCTTACACCTGAAAAATCGTAAGCGGGCAGCCGTGCGCCTGACGCCATTTTCCTACGTGCCGCCCGGCATGGCCTGCCCGGCGTTGGGCGATGACGGGTTATGCGCCGTGCATGCCGACAAACCGCAGCGCTGTCGCGCCATGCCGTTTTCGGGCGCGCGCGCCGAGGCCGAGCAGAGCGATTTGCTGCTGCCCAAACCCGGCTGGGCCTGTGACATTTCCGCCGCCGCCCCAGCGGTGTATCGTGATCATCAGATTTTGCTGCGTGAAGACTTCGCCGCCGAACGCGCGCAGTTGGAATCTGACGCGCTGGTCTTGCGCCCGTTTGCCGAGCGCCTGCTCGATGCGTTGCCCAGCCTGCGCGGGGATTTGGAAAAAATGGCGCTCAAACCGCAAGGCGGGCACATCATCACCAATTTTTCGACGCTGGTTTCGCGCTTGCCCCACGTCGATATTTTTGCCCTGGCGGCGCAGCAGGCACCGGTGATGGAAAGCTTTGCCGAGCGCACCCAAAACAACCCGCAGCAGGCGGACGAACACGCGCGGTATGTCGCGTGCGCGAAAGATTGGCAACGCATGTTGGATGGGGTCTGAACTTGGATGGGGCCAGAATTCGAGTGGGGGCGTATCGCCCCTTGCGTCTCATGATCGTGCGACTACATTGAAGACACACAATTAGAAGCACGCCCCCTTAGCCCATAAGGATGTTTTCCATGTCCGCCTGTCTGGTTGATCCGACTCCCGATGCCGTTCCCGTGCATGCCATGGCCAAGGACGCTTATGCGGTTTGGCTGGCGGGGCAGGATGCGCGCACGCAGGCGTGGGTCGCAGGCGCGGGTTTTAAAGGCCAACGCGGGCGGGCGCTGTTGCTGCCGGGGGAAAGCGGCGCGTTGAGCCGCGTGGTTTATGTGTTGGACGATGAAGGTTTGGGCGGGCCGTGGGCGTGGGCCGCGCTGCAGGGGCAGTTGCCCAAGGGCGGCGTTTTTGCCCTGGTCGATTTGACCAGCGATGACGCGGCCACCGATGCGGCGCTGGGTTTTTCGCTGGCTGATTATGAGTTTGATCGTTATCGCAAACCGGATGCGGAGGATAACGGCACGGATAAACCCCAACTGGTCTGGCCGGTGGGCGCGGATCGCGCCTATGTGCGCGCCGCCCATGGGGCGGCCCGTTTGGCGCGCGATTTGATCAATACGCCCGCCTCGGACATGGGCCCCGCCGAATTGGCGCGCGCGGCCAAGGATCTGGCCCAGGCGACCGGCGCCAGTTACGCCGAGATTGTCGGTGTAGACCTGATCCGCGAAGGATATCCGGCTATCTATGCCGTCGGCCGGGGCGCCGAAGATGGCCGTGCGCCGCGTCTGGTAGAGTTGCGCTGGGGCCGCGAAGACGCGCCCAAGGTGACGCTGGTGGGCAAGGGTGTGTGTTTTGATTCAGGTGGGCTCGACATCAAATCCACCGCCAACATGAAACTGATGAAAAAAGACATGGGCGGTGCGGCGCATGCGCTGGCCCTGGCGTCGATGATCATGGCGCTGGGTCTCGATGTGCGCCTGCGGGTGTTGATTGCGGCGGTGGAAAATTCCGTTTCCGCCACCGCCATGCGCCCCTTGGACGTGGTGGCGACGCGCTTGGGTTTGAGTGTGGAAATCGGCAATACCGACGCCGAAGGCCGGGTGATTTTGGCCGATGCCTTGGCGCTCGCCAGTGAAGACCGTCCCGATGTGGTGTTCGATTTTGCCACCCTGACGGGCGCGGCCAGGGTGGCCCTGGGCACGGAAGTTCCGGCGCTGTTTTGCAACGACGAAGCCCTGGCGGCGGAAATCTTGGCCGCCAGTGGCCGCACCTGCGATCCTTTATGGCGCTTGCCGCTGTGGCAGCCCTATAAAAAACAGATCAAAAGCAAGGTGGCGGATCTGAAAAACGATACCGACAGCGCTTATGGTGGTGCGATCACGGCGGCGCTGTTTTTGGAAGCGTTTGTCGGCAAAGACATCCCCTGGGCGCATGTGGATTTGATGGCGTGGAATGTTGTGAGCCAGCCGGGCCGTCCCGAAGGTGGCGAAGCCATGGGCCTGCGCGCTATTTTTGCGGCGCTGCACTCCCGTTTCGGAAATTAACCCGTTTCGGCAACTAAACGGTTGCAGCCTCGTAACGCTTAGTTAACAATAGATCGTTATCTTAACGTATCGAATCGGGGCGCAAGCCCGTTCCATAAGGGAATAGAGGCGGGGAATAGAGGTCCGGATGTCCTTTGAATTGACCGAATTAGAGGCCTTAGACCTGTGGCGGCGCGCCATTGTCAGCTCCGTGCGCCTGGACGCTCCGGATTTGACCGCCCGCCAGATGGCTTTGTTATTGACCGTCTATTTGACGCCGCCGCCGCATACGGTGCGTGGCTTGTCCGTGACCTTGAAGGTGTCCAAACCCGCCATCACCCGCGCCATCGACCGTTTGAGCGATATGGAGCTGGTGCGGCGTAAAACCGACGACGAAGACCGCCGTTCGGTGCTGATCCAGCGCACCGTGCGTGGGTCGGTGTTTTTGCGCGAATACGGCGAATTGATCGTTGCGGCGGCCCGCGGCCACGCCAATTACCAAAATTACAACAAGCCCGCTTGATCGTCGGTTTGCCGGTATGCAAAACCGCGCCCCGAATGGAGCGCGGTTTTTTGGCATTTTTGGGTTGCGTCGCTTAAGTCTCGCTCGTTCGCAAGCGGCGCTTAGGTCTCACTCGTTCGCAAGCGACGCTTGCTGGGCGGGCGGTAGCTGCGCAGGTAACTCGGCAGCACCGATTCGATGCCGCGCGGTTCCAGCCCCAAATGCGCCAGGGTCTTGTGTTTGCCGGAAGCGACGTTGTCGGTTTTGAGCATATGGACCTGATCGCGGGTGAACGGCTTGCCGGGGATCAGTTCGGCAAACAGCGCCGTGAGATAGGCCAGCGGCACCGGATAGGGCACGATCATGCGATTGTGCCCGGTTTCGCGCAGCATCAGCTCCATCAGGCGGCGGAAGGTATAGACCTTAGGCCCGGTGAGTTCATAAATGGCGCTCTGATTGGGTTCTCGGGCAAGCGCTTGCAGCGCCGCATCGGCCACGTCGCCGACATAAATCGGCTGGAACCGGGTGCCGCCGAAGTCGCAAAACTCGAACGAGGGGAACAGCCATTGGGTCTGCAGGCCGCGCACCATTTTGAACTTGGGCAAAATTGGGCAGCCGACGATCGGCACCACCGGACTCCACCGCGAAATGGCGGCAAACAGGTTAAAAAAACCGTCTTCAGGGCCGACGATGATGGATGGCCGCAGGATGGTTGCTTCGGGAAAGGCTTTAAGAACGGCGAGTTCTCCCCGCGCCTTGGATTTGGCGTATTTGGATTTAGCGTCCTCTGCAGCGCCGAGCGCGGAAATCTGCACCAACGCTCGCACTCCCGCCGCTTTGGCCGCGTGCGCGACGTTGGCAGCACCCGTTTCGTGGACGCGGGAAAAGGAATTGCGCCCTGTTGAAGCGAGGATGCCGACGCAGTTTACCGCCCAATCGGCACCCTCAAGGGCGCGCGCCACCTCGGTTTCGCTGGCGACGTTGGCTTTAACGGCGACGATCTGCCCCGGATCGCCCAATGGCCTGAGAAATAAAGCGGATTCTGGGTCGCGGCAGGCAACGCGGACGCGGTGGCCGGCGCGCGCCAGGCGCTGCACGATGTGCCGACCGACAAAACCGTTGCCGCCGAAAACGGTGACCAATTGTTGATTCATGATGATGGTTCTCCCCTGGTGTTTCTTCTTTGCTGTTTTTGGCCCCAATGGTTTAGGGCATCGCCCTGCTTTGAGGGCTTTGGCCATTGTTGGCATTTCAGGCGCGGCGGGCAAGGCCCTTGTAATGGTAGGTCAATAATTTTGGCCCGTCCAAATACGTTTGCTCCAGATGCTCTAGGGTAAAACCCGCCGCTTCGATCAAACGATCGGGGCGACGGTTTAATTGGCAGCCGCCCGCGCAGCACGACCACAGCGGGCTCAGGCGGTTCTGCCACGCGGCAAGCGCAGGCGTAGGCGCTAGGCCGTGTTCGATGAACAACAAGGCTCCGCCGGGCTTGAGCACCCGGCGCATTTCTTTCAGCGCCGCTTCGACGTCGGGAATGGAACACAACACCCAGGTGCTCACGATCATGTCGATGCTGGCATCGTTCAAGGGGATGGCCTCGCCCGTGAAGTTGAGAAATTCTACGGGGAACGGCGTGCGCGCGGCGCGCGGCTCGGCCTTGGCAATGAGTTTGCCCGAGGGTTCGAGCGCATAAAGGTGGCTGATCGCGCCACTATAATAGGGGAAGTTGAGGCCCGAGCCCGCGCCGATTTCCAACACCCTACCTTCCGCCTGGGGGATCAATTCTGCGCGTTCGCGTGTCGCCATGGGCGAGCGCATCACCCAGTCGATCAGGTGCGGCAAGATGTGTTGGTCGTAATGATCACGCAAAGACATGGTCGGACGATAGCGCGGTTTTGCCGGTAACGGCGCAAAAAAGAAGAAGGCCCTACCTTATCCGGTTGACATCAAGGGCGCGTAAGGATACTTGATGCCCCGGACGTTAGGGGCCGTAAGGCCGTTTGTCGTCGTGCCCAGGTGGCGGAATTGGTAGACGCGCAGGTTTCAGGTACCTGTGGCCGCAAGGTCGTGGAAGTTCGAGTCTTCTCCTGGGCACCATTCCTCCGATCCTCTATAGTATGTGAGAGGGTCGGCTCTTTTCGCGGGAGCACGCGGTTTTTTCCAACCGCATGGCCCAAAGGAAATGGCAAGTTCAAAGGATTGGAATGGCTCTGCATGAAAACTCCGACCATACACCTCCATCACAATGATTTGCCCTTGGGCGTGACGTTCAGCGGCGCCGTCGCCGTGGATTCCGAGGCCATGGGCTTAAATCCCCACCGCGATCGCTTGTGCGTGGTGCAGCTTTCCGGCGGCGACGGGGTGTGTCATCTGGTGAAGTTCGCCAAGGGCGTGACCCAGGCCCCCAACTTAAAGCGCCTGATGGAAGATCCCGGCGTGGTAAAGATATTTCACTATGCACGATTTGATATCATGCTATTGAAAAAGGCGCTGGGCATTCATGTGACCCCGCTGTTTTGCACCAAGATCGCGTCCAAGCTGGCGCGCACCTACACCGACCAGCACGGTTACAAAAACGTCTGCCGGGAACTGGCGGGGGTGGAAATCTCCAAGGAACAGCAATCTTCCGATTGGGGCGCCGATACGCTCAGCGAGGAGCAATTGATGTATGCCGCCACCGACGTGCTGTATTTGCATGAAGTGCGGGAAAAGCTGATGCAGATGCTCGAACGCGAAGGCCGTCTCGGTCTGGCGCAACAATGCTTCGATTTTCTGCCCGCCCGCGCGGCGCTGGACTTGGAAGGTTGGCTCGAGCAGGATATTTTCGCCCACTAAGCGGCGGATTGCTCGGCTCTTCTTTGGCCCTTTTTTGGCCTTTTTCCCGTTTTATTTTAAGGCCCCTGTTTAAGGCTCTGGCAAGGTTTTACCGGGTAATCTGTGCAACAGGGCTTCCCAGAACGCCCCGTTTTAACGCCCCGTTTTCACGTATTGGAGCATCGCCACGATGGCGCAAAGCAAACCTCTTTCGGATGAAACCGCCCGCACCGATGGCCGTGTGAGCGGCGACGATCTGGCGGCGGCGCGGCGGGTTTTAAAAACCGAGCAGGACGCCCTAGCCGCGCTGGCCGAAAGTTTGGGCCAGCCGTTTGTCGATGCGCTGAATTTGATCGAGGCGGCGCACGGACGTGTGGTCGTCACCGGCATGGGCAAAAGCGGGCACATCGGCAACAAGATCGCAGCCACCTTGGCGTCCACCGGCCAGCCCGCGTTTTTCGTCCATCCCGGCGAAGCCAGCCACGGCGATTTGGGCATGGTGCAGCAAGACGACGTGGTGATCGCGCTGTCCAATTCTGGCGAAACCGCCGAACTTTCCGACATCATCGCCTATACGCGGCGTTACCGCATCGGCCTGATCGGCATGACCGGGCGCGCCGGTTCGACTTTGGCCGAGGCCGCCGATGTGGCGCTGGTCATTCCCGACAGCCCCGAAGCTTGCTCCATCGGCATGGCGCCCACCACCTCGACCACGGTGATGCTGGCGCTGGGCGATGCGCTGGCGGTGTGTCTGTTGGATCGCAAGGGTTTTACCGCGCAGGATTTTCGCAATTTTCATCCCGGCGGCAAATTGGGCCAACGCCTGCTGAAGGTCTCTGATCTAATGCATTCGGGCGTGCAATTGCCGCTGATCGACGAAAATGCGCCGATGAGCGAGGCGCTGTTAGAAATGACCGCCAAGAGCTTCGGCGTGGTCGGCGTGATCGATGCGCAGGGCGATATCTTGGGCGTGATCACCGACGGCGATTTGCGCCGTCACATGAGCAAGGATTTGATCAACCAGCGCGCGGGCGATGTCATGACGCCGGGTGGCATCAGCGTGCGTTCGGCGCAAATTGCTTCCGA
The DNA here is from genome assembly GCA_024653965.1 of Rhodospirillales bacterium. Lineage (GTDB taxonomy): Bacteria > Pseudomonadota > Alphaproteobacteria > Rhodospirillales > Magnetovibrionaceae > JANLGW01. Next base: position 1,500 of record JANLGW010000014.1, on the reverse strand, counting down.
AGCCGTCGCTATCATGAACGAACGCAAGATCACGGCGCTGTTTTGCGTCGAAGACGGCAAACCGCTGGGCATCTTGCACATTCACGATTGCCTTAGAGCCGGCGTGATCTAGGGTTCAAGCGATGGTCAGCCGTTCCATCGGACCCCATAGTGCGGATTCCCTTAAAAATGCGGATGGCGCGCCGCTTGCCGCTAATCTGGTTGGCGGTTACGAAGGCGAACGCCATGCAAATGCACGAGATAAAGACGCGGGCGGAAGTTATTCCCGTTTCGTCAAGTGGATGAAGGTGCTGTTGCCGTTTTTTGCGCTTGGCCTGATCGCGCTGGTCGTGGCGTGGCCGCGCCTAAAAACGGATGATACGTTCCGCATTGGTTTTGCATCGGTTAATTTGGTGGGCAATGCCACACCGGGCATGGACAATGCGCGTTATGTCGGCACCGATGAAAACCGCCAGCCGTATTCCGTCACCGCCGATGTGGCGCGCATCATTTCGGAAGACAACGGCCAGGTCGATTTGGAGTTGCCCAAGGCCGACTTGACCTTGGAGGATGGAACCTGGTTGGTGCTGACCGCCAATACCGGGCAATACAGACGCGCCACGGCGAGTTTGAATTTGGCCGGTGGCGTGAATTTGTTTCACGACACCGGTTATGAAATTTCGACGGAGCGCTTGTTAGTGGACTTGAACGCGGGTTCCGCAGAAGGGCATGATCCCTTAAATGGTCATGGTCCGTTTGGTGAACTTAAAGCGCAAGGCATTAAGCTGATCGATAAGGGCCAGGTGATCTATTTCACCGGTCCTGCCCAGGTAATCCTTCACGCGGCGCAAGGCGCCGAATGATGAAACAACTGTCGTTTAAGCGACGGGATTTAAGGCTGTGGAGCCAGAAGTGATGTTGAATACGGTTAAAAAGACCCTGTTGATTTTGATGTTAGGCGCGGTCCCAGGTGTGGCCTGGGCGCAGGGCCTCGATTTGTCCGGGGGGGACGGCAACGAACCGCTCACCATCGACGCTCAGGGCGGCATCGAGTGGAATCAGCAAGATCAAGTGTTCATCGCCTCCGGTCCCGCCAAGGCGACCCGCGGCGATACGGTTTTGGACGCCGATGAGATGCGCGCCCATTACCGCCCTTCCGGCAGTGGCTCTAGCGAAGTTTTTCGCATGGATGCGACGGGTCATGTGCGCATCACCTCGCCCGGGCGCGTGGCGACGGGCGGCATGGCGATTTACGATGTGGATAACTCGGTGATCGTGCTGAAGGATGCTCATCCGGTTACCCTGACGTCCGGCGCGGATATCATCACCACCAACGGTCAGTTGGAATTTTGGGACAAACGCAATATGGCGGTGGCGCGGGGCGGGGCTGAGGCGGTGCGGGCCGATAAACGCATCAGCGCTGATGTGCTGACCGCGCATTTTATCACCAACAGCGTTGGAAATACGGAGTTGGATCGCCTGGAAGCCTTCGATAATGTGATCATTACCACGGCTACGGAA
>JANLGW010000013.1 GCA_024653965.1 Rhodospirillales bacterium | reverse complement strand
CCGCTTTCCACGGCGAATTCCGCGCCGTGCGAATATGCATACGAGCCCACGGGAAACGACGGCGACAGCCACGCCAACAGGCGCAGCAAGCCCCTATCCGTGATAGGAATGGGCGTGGGTGTGGTCATGATGACCATGGACCTCATCTCCCGCTTGAGGGCTATCATAGGCACCCGCCTCCGGCGCGAACGGCGCAGACGTGCGCGACACCTTAGCGCCCAAGCCTTCAAGCATATGCATCAACACATGATCGTACTGAATGCGCAAGATGCCTCCCGGCAGAACCTCCAGCGGCGTATGGCGGTTACCGATATGCCACGCCAAACGCGCGGTATGTTGAGTGTCTTTACCTGTAACTTCCAGCACGTCTTCGATGGCGGCGCGCACCAGCAATACCCCGCCCTCGGTCAAGGCCAGACCGTCGCCATCTTCAAAGCGCGTGGCATGCGCCAAGTCCAATAGGAACGGCTCGCCTGCATCATCTTTTAGACGCACGCGGCGGCGAAACCGATCTTCAAAGCGGAGCGTCACGGTGCCCTTGGCCTCACTAGGCACCCAATCCGCGCGGGAAATCACCTGCGTGACATGGCGCATCATATCTCTCCTTAAAACAAGAAGTAGCGTTGTGCCATGGGCAGAACGTCGGCGGGTTCGCACGTCAACACCTGGCCATCGGCGCGCACTTCATAGGTTTCAGAATCAACTTCGATGGTGGGGGTATAACTGTTGAGCATCATGTCGGCTTTTTTCACCGTGCGGCAGTCCTCAACCGCTACCAGTTGCTTGAGCGTGCCGTAACGATTATCGATTTCTTCTTCGATTGCAGCCTGGCTGACAAACGTCACCGACGTTTCCGCGCACGCCCGACCCAAGGCGCCGAACATCAATCGATAATGCACCGGCTGCGGCGTGGGGATAGAGGCATTGGGATCGCCCATGGCGGCGGAAACGATCATGCCGCCTTTCACCACCAAATCGGGTTTGACGCCGAAAAATGCGGGTTTCCACAACACCAAATCGGCCAGCTTGCCCGCGGCGATGGAACCGACATGTTTAGCGATGCCGTGGGTAAGGGCGGGATTGATGGTGTACTTAGCGATATAGCGTTTGACGCGAAAGTTATCGTTATTGCCAACTTCTTCAGCCAGTCGCCCGCGTTGGCGCTTCATTTTGTCCGCCGTCTGCCAGGTGCGGATGATCACTTCACCCACGCGCCCCATGGCCTGACTGTCGGATGAAATCATGGAAAACGCACCAAGATCATGCAGGATGTCTTCCGCCGCGATGGTTTCCCTGCGAATGCGGCTTTCGGCGAACGCCACGTCTTCGGGAATGCGCGCATCCAAATGATGACACACCATCAACATGTCCAAATGTTCATCAATGGTGTTGACGGTATAGGGCCGCGTCGGATTGGTGGATGAAGGCAGCACATTTTGTTCACCACACACCTTGATGATGTCGGGCGCATGCCCCCCGCCCGCACCTTCGGTATGAAAGGCGTGAATGGTGCGGCCCTTAAACGCGGCGATCGTATTTTCGACAAAACCCGATTCATTTAACGTATCGGTGTGAATGGCGACGCCGATATCGCTATCTTCGGCGACACTCAAACAGGTGTCGATGGCGCTCGGCGTGGTGCCCCAGTCTTCGTGCAGCTTTAATCCACATGCCCCCGCACGCACCTGTTCCAGCAAAGCATCGGGGCGGGACGCGTTACCCTTGCCGAAAAAGCCTAAATTCATCGGCAGGCCTTCGGCGGCCTGGATCATGCGTTCCATGTGCCACGGCCCCGGCGTACAGGTAGTGGCGTTGGTGCCTTCGGCCGGACCGGTGCCGCCGCCCAACATGGTGGTGATGCCCGAATGCAGCGCATCTTCGACCAATTGTGGGCAAATCCAGTGAATGTGCGCGTCGATGCCGCCTGCGGTAACGATACGGCCTTCACCCGCGATCACTTCGGTGCCGGGGCCGACGATAATATCTACGACCGGTTGGGTGTCAGGATTTCCGCCCTTGCCAATACCGACGATGCGCCCGCCGCGAATGCCGATATCAGCTTTGACGATGCCCCAGTAATCGATGATCAGCGCATTGGTGATGACGGTATCCACCGCACCCTGCTCACGCGAAGCTTGGCCCTGGCCCATGCCGTCACGAATGACCTTACCGCCACCGAACTTTATTTCTTCACCATAAATGGTGCGGTCTTCTTCGACTTCGACGAACAATTCTGTATCGGCCAAACGCACCCGGTCTCCGACAGTAGGGCCGAACATGGCGGCATAAGAAGATCGATCAATCGTAAAGGCCATATTTCAAATCTCCAATTTGCCGTCAACGCGCGCATTGAACCCGATGGCGATGCGATCGCCCGCATAGGCCACCAGTTGCACATCGCGGGTCTGGCCCGGCTCGAAGCGCACCGCAGTACCCGCCGGAATATCGAGGCGAAAGCCACGTGCCCGTTCACGGTCAAACGCCAGCGCCGCATTGGTCTCATAAAAATGATAGTGGCTGCCGACCTGCACCGGACGATCGCCGGTATTGGCGACCGACAGCGTACAGATGGGACGCCCCGCGTTCAGCTCGATGGTGCCGTCTTTCGTAATGATTTCACCGGGAATCATCGTCATTCTCCTTGCTCAACGGATCGGTTCATGCACGGTGACGAGCTTGGTGCCGTCGGGAAAGGTGGCTTCGACCTGAATGTCGTGGATCATTTCGGCGATACCCTCCATGCACTGGGCGCGGCTCAACACGCGCCCGCCCGCCTGCATCAACTCCGCCACCGACCTACCATCCCGCGCCCCCTCGACGACAAAATCCGAAATCAGCGCGATGGCTTCGGGATGGTTGAGCTTGACGCCGCGCGCCAGCCGCTTACGCGCCACTTCGGCCGCCATGGCGATCAACAACTTATCCTTTTCGCGGGGGGTGAGTTTCATCGCTTATTCTCCCTATTACATCTGCCACAACCGAGGCATTAACCCGGGCAGGCCTTTCACTTCATGGCGCATGGCGGCCCAATACACGCCAAATGCGCCACGTAGCGCTTGGGCATCAAAGGCCAACCAGCGCACCACCAACACCCCATTCACCACCGTGGCGGCGCACCTCACACCGTCTGGTGCGCCGTCCAATACCTCGCGCACAAAAGCCAGATGGGCAGCCGCATCGTCGGCGACATAAACCGCCGTCGCCGCCGCACGCGCCCCGCCAAAGCCCGCCGGATGATCCAGCTGCACGCTTAAATCACCCGCTAGATGCAACGCATCCGCCCAGATCAGCTTCGCCCCGCGGCGCACTTCCCACACATCGCGGATTAAGCCGGTACGCAGCGTTTCGCCCATGGCGGCGCGCCCAAACACCAGCATCTCCGCGCCTAAAAACGCGCCGCCCGCAGCAACATCAACGCAAGTGTGCCGCCGCAAGCGAGCCTGATCGAAAAGGATGGTTTCTTGCGGCAGCCATTCCAACCAAGCGTCTTCCGCCACTTCCAGACGGACGTCGAAAATTGTGTCCGGCCCCTTGGAGCGATAAACCTTTTCCGCCGCCTGGCCGATGACCTGAACGGCGGCGGCGGCTTCGAGCTTCACCTCCACGTCCAGGTGGTCCCCGCCTAAAAGCCCGCCAGAGGTGGTCACCAGCGCTGCCGATAACACGTCACCGCTCGCCTTGCCGGGAAACAGCGCACGCAGGGGCGACGATTGATAAAGGTCTTTCAGCCGCGTTTCATCACCACTTCGCGCAAACGTCATGGATGCCCGCCCACGCATGCCCTGCAAAACCTGCGCAGGTGTTTGCGGCCAGCCGTTGGCGACGACCTTAGACGGTGAGATGGCGACGTACATCATCCTCCACCATATCTGCCTTGGCTCCCGCCAGGACCACTTCGCCGCGATCCATGACACAAAATGCATCGGCCAGATCGCGGGCGAATTCAAAATACTGCTCCACCAGCAATACCGCCATATCGCCACGCGACGCCAACAAGCGGATTACGCGCTCAATATCTTTAATGATGGATGGCTGAATGCCTTCGGTCGGTTCGTCCAACACCAACAGACGCGGGCGCATCACCAGGGCGCGGGCGATGGCAAGCTGCTGCTGCTGTCCGCCCGACAAATCCCCGCCCCGGCGACCGAGCATATCTTTGAGCACCGGAAACAATTCGAAGATTTCATCGGGAATATGGCGCAAAGCGCGCGGCAACGGCGCAAAACCGGTGCGCAGATTTTCTTCCACGCTCATCAGGGGGAAAATTTCACGGCCTTGGGGCACGTAGGCGATGCCCCGGCGCGCGCGTTCATTGGGGCTCAAGTGGGTGATGTCATCGCCATCCCACAGAACTTTTCCGCCGCTGGTTGCCTGTTGGCCGACGATGGCGCGCATCAGTGAAGTTTTTCCGACCCCGTTGCGCCCCATCACGCACGTCACCTGGCCTAAGTCAGCCTCTAAGTTTACGCCGCGCAGGGCTTGCGATGCGCCGTAATGAAGATCGATGCTTTGAACGTTCAACATACCTAGCGCCCCAAATAGACTTCAATGACTTGTTCGTTGTTCTGCACGACTTCCAAGCTGCCTTCGGCCAGCACCGAACCTTCGTGTAATACGTTAACGCGGCAATCCAACGCACGCACAAAAACCATGTCGTGCTCAACCACTACGACAGAGCGAGTCTTGGCGATGGTTTTAAGCAAATGCGCCGTGGTTTCCGTTTCCGCGTCGGTCATGCCCGCCACGGGTTCATCCACCAGCAGCAATTCGGGGTCTTGCATCAGCAACATGCCGATTTCCAACCACTGTTTTTGCCCGTGGGAAAGCGAACCTGCCTGAGCATTGCGTTGCGCAGTGAGCGAAATGGTGCTCAACACCGCATCGATGCGATCCATTTGCTCGCCGCTCAAACGAAAGAACAGGCTTTGATGAGGGCGGCGTGCGCCCGCCAAGGCTAATTCCAAATTGTCGAACACGGTGTGATTTTCAAACACCGTGGGTTTTTGAAACTTGCGCCCTATCCCTAAATTAGCAATGGCCGCTTCGTCCAGTTGCGTCAAATCGACCCCGCCATTGAATTGCACAACGCCGGTATCGGGACGAGTTTTGCCGGTGATCACATCCATCATCGTGGTTTTACCTGCGCCGTTGGGGCCGATGATGGCGCGCAGTTCGCCTTGCATGATGTAAATGCTCAAATTGTTCAGCGCCTTAAAGCCGTCGAAACTGACCGATACGCCGTCCAGATACAAAATGGTGTCGGAAGTATTGGGTTTGCTCATCGCCCTTCTCCTCCTTCAACGTATTCATAAGGTCGCAGAAACTTCGCCAACCGTAAGCGCTGACGTTCGAACGCATCCAAAATAGCCTGCGTGCCAACAATACCCTTGGGCAGAAACAACGTGGCGACGATAAACAGACCGCCCAGCATGAACAGCCACGCTTCGGGCAGCGCCCCGGTGAAATAGGTTTTAGCGTAATTCACCGCCAACGCACCGATGATCGGGCCAACCAAGGTACCGCGCCCGCCCAGTGCCACCCAGATAACGATCTCAATAGAGTTTGCAGGCGAAAATTCGCTGGGGTTGATGATGCCCACCTGCGGCACATAAAGCGCGCCCGCAATTCCGGCCAAGACTGCCGAAACGGTAAAGACGAACAGCTTGTAATATTCCACTCGGTAACCCAAAAAACGCGTGCGGCTTTCGCTGTCGCGAATTGCGATGATGACACGGCCCAATCGTGAATCCACGATGTAACGACACACCAGATAACCGCCAATGACCGCCAGCGCCGACAGCGAAAACAGCGTCGCGCGCATACCATCGGACTGAATGTTAAAGCCTAAGATGTCTTTAAAATCGGTCAGGCCATTGTTGCCGCCGAAACCCATGTCGTTGCGAAAAAATGCCAGAAGCAACGCATACGTCATCGCCTGAGTGATAATCGAAAGATACACCCCCGTCACACGCGAGCGAAAAGCGAACCAGCCAAACACAAACGCCAACAAGCCCGGTGCCAGCACCACCATCAGCAATGCAAAACCGAAGTTGTCGAAGCCGTACCAGTACCACGGTAATTCCTGCCAATTGAGAAACACCATAAAGTCGGGCAATTCAGCATTGCCGTACACGCCGCGATCGCCGATCTGGCGCATCATGTACATGCCCATGGCATAACCGCCGAGCGCAAAAAATGCACCGTGGCCAAGACTCAATATTCCGCAATAACCCCACACTAAATCGACCGAAATGGCCAGCAATGCATAAGTCAAATACTTACCCATCAAGGTGACGAGGTAGCTGGGCACATGAAACACCGATCCTTCGGGCACCAGTAAATTCAGCACCGGCACCAAAAACGCACAGACAAGCAAAATACCCAAGATCGTCGCCGCCTTACGGTCGCCCAAAATACGCAAGATCATCGGTTGATGAAACATAGCTTAGGACTCCACCGCACGGCCCTTAAGGGCGAACAGCCCACGGGGTCGTTTTTGAATGAACAAAATGATGCCGACCAAGACCAAAATCTTACCCAGCACCGCACCCGCATAGGGTTCCAGAAATTTATTCAAGATGCCGAGCGAAAACGCACCGACCAGCGTGCCCCAGAGATTGCCGACACCGCCGAACACCACCACCATAAAGCTGTCGATGATGTAGGCCTGACCTAAGTTGGGCGATACGTTGTCGATTTGGCTGAGCGCCACGCCCGCCATACCTGCAATACCCGAGCCCAGGGCAAACGTCAGCGCATCGACCCAGCCCGAACGAATGCCCATCGATGACGCCATGGCGCGGTTTTGCGTTACCGCGCGCATTTGCAGACCAAACAGGGTCTTGCGCGCCACCAGCGCCAGCATGCCCAATACCATCAACGAAAAAACGATGATCCAAATGCGGTTGTAGGTAAGCACCAGGCCAGTCGAGGTTTCGATCGCACCCGACATCCAACTGGGGTTGCCGACCTCTTGATTGGTGGGGCCAAAAATCGTGCGCACCACTTGCTGCAAGATCAGGCTAACGCCCCACGTCGCCAACAGCGTTTCCAACGGGCGTCCGTACAGATGGCGGATCACCCCGCGTTCGATCACCATGCCCACGGCACCCGTAACCAAAAATGCCGCCGGAACGGCCACCGCCAGCGACCAATCGAACGCGCCAGGGAAATGCGTGCGAAACACCTCTTGCACCATGAACGTGGTGTACGCGCCCAACATCACCATTTCGCCGTGCGCCATATTAATCACGCCCATGACGCCAAACGTGATGGCCAGCCCCACGGCGGCCAACAGCAACACCGAGCCCAGCGACACCCCTTGGAATACATTGCCCAGCATGGCCCATTGGGCGAGCTTGGCTTCCACGGATTGATGGGCGTCCTTGACCGCATTGAACACGGCGGCATCTTGTTCGACGGGCTGCCCTTGGCCATCCATAAATGCCAATTTTCCCAACAGAGCGACGACATCGGGATCGGTAAATTCGCTAAGAACTTTCGCCGCTTCGATCCGCGCGGGCGCATCCGTTCCATGCTCCAGCACGATGGCGGCGCGAGCGCGGATGAGGCGCGTTTTAACGTCGGCAATATCTTCACGCGCCAGAGCACGCTCAAGAATGGGAAGAATGGCCGGATCGCCAGCCTTGAACACTTCATCGGCGGCGCTCAATCGTTTAGCGGCATCGCTGCTCATCAACGTCATTGCGCCCAACACGCCCTTCAATTGGCCACGCAGTTTGTTGTTGATGCGAATTTTTTCAATGGCGTCCTCGGCTGCTTCATCCATCGCTTCGCCCGTTACGGGATCCGTCATTAAATAAACGCTGCCGGATTCCCTAGCAATCAACACCCGCCCATCGGCGGCGCGCACAAACAGATTGCCTTCCATCAAGGCACCCAATACGGCAACCGAACGATCATCGCCAACGGCGGCCAGGGCTTCGATTGCCTGACCTTTTTCAGCATACCCTTCGGCGTTAAGACCCTGCACGGCGTCGGCAAAATCGTCGGCCATCGCAGGGGTAGCGAGAAAAAGCGCCGCGCTCAAGGCCATCACCAACGACCAGCGCGCCTTAAAGACCTTCTGAAACATAGTTCCCCGCATGGACTAAAGTGAAAAGGGATCAAAGAATTTGAACTTATAAATTTCCCGGGGTGAACTTCGGGAGGATAGTCCACCCCGGGGGTAGTCTAAGACAGAGAGAAACGTCGATTATTTCGCCGCGTATTTCGGCTTTTCGCAGTTGCCGCAGACCCACGGATAGGTCCAGTCAGCGGTCAGTTTGGCGCTTTCCGGCAAGAAATCGGACCACGCGTCGCCCACCACTTCGCCATCGGTATTCCACACGATATCGAATTGGCCATTGTCTTGGATTTCACCGATCAGCACCGGCTTGGACAGGTGATGGTTGGTGTTCATCACCGCCATACCGCCGGTCAGGTTGGGAACCTTTTGGCCGTACATGGCTTGACGCACAGCGTCAACATCAGTGGTGCCGGCTTGTTCAACGGCCTGAACCCACATCTTGAAGCCGATATAGGTGGCTTCCATCGGATCGTTGGTGACGCGCTTGTTGTCTTTAATGAAGGCTTTCCAAGTTTTGATGAAAGCATCGTTTTCCGGTGCCTTGACGCTCATGAAATAGTTCCATGCCGCCAAGTGACCGACCAACGGACCGGTGTCGAGACCGGCAAGTTCTTCTTCACCGACCGAGAACGCCACCACGGGAATGTCTTCGGCTTTGATGCCTTGGTTGGCCAATTCTTTGTAGAACGGCACGTTGGCGTCACCGTTGATGGTGGAAACCACGGCGGTCTTTTTACCCGTAGAAGCAAACTTCTTGACGTCGGAGACGATGGTCTGCCAATCGGAATGACCGAACGGCGTGTAGTTTTCCATGATATCAGCGTCAGCGATGCCCTTGGCGTTCAAATAGGAACGCAGGATTTTATTGGTCGTACGCGGATAGACATAGTCGGTACCCAGCAGCACGATGCGCTTAGCTTCTCCGCCGTCCTTGCTAAGCAGGTAGTCGACGGCCGGAATGGCCTGCTGGTTCGGCGCAGCGCCGGTATAGAACACGTTACGCGAGCTTTCTTCGCCTTCGTACTGAACCGGATAGAACAGCATGCCGTTCAATTCTTCAACCACTGGCAACACCGACTTGCGCGATACCGAGGTCCAGCAGCCGAAAATCACGTTGACGTTTTCTTTCGAAATCAGCTCACGGGTTTTTTCGGCGAACAGCGGCCAATTGGACGCAGGGTCGACGACCACGGCTTCAAGCTTCTTGCCCAGCAGACCGCCCTTCTTGTTTTGCTCGTCGATCATCATCAAGACCGTGTCTTTGAGCGTGGTTTCAGAAATAGCCATGGTCCCGGACAGGGAATGCAGCACCCCTACTTTAATGGTTTCGGCAGCTTGAGCGGCCGTTGCCCCCAGAACCGAAGCGGCGATAACACCCGCGCCGACCACGGTTTTAAAAGTCGTTTTCATAAGAATAACTCTCCTCCAATTGAGAATGACGTTGTTGCACCGCCTACCCAATCGCAAGATGCGGGCCAACCCGCACGCCCCCTGTCGATATCTTTAATTTTTGTTTATATTCAATGCAGTAGATAAAACACGTGGCGCGCGACCCCACATCTGCCCAAGTTCACGCGGGGGCGAGCTGCCTACTAAATGAGCAGCGTCATTTTTTTGCAATATTTATAGGCAGCTAGAGATGTTGACCCGATCCGCGTCGACTCGCATTGTGGTGGCACAGGGGCTGATCTTACTTCTCCTCCTGAGAGGCGTTGTTGCACCACAACCGTCTCGGCCCCCGCGGCGCAAAACCGCGGGGGTTTTTAGATCAGCGCCAATTCCCCCCCTCACCCCTGACAGATGCGACTGCCCCAGCTTAAGCGGGAAATAAATACAAAATGCATATATTTTATGCAGCATCAATTTTCATGCCTTATTTTTGCGCATGCAATTTTTTACTTTCCGCATGTTTTCAACAATATCAATGAATTAAAGATTGATATGCCGTCTGCTGTCTCAAAAAGATACCCGCAAAAATAATCCCTATGCGCGCCGCACCACCGCAAGACGGATCAAATGATAAACTTGCAATTATAGAAATGAATTTTATCGCATTGATGCGCTACATGAAGAAAGATAACCCGCCAAAGCCGCTCGTTCGGCTTCATCCATGACAAGACCCAACTTGGTGCGCCGCCACAAAATGTCATTAGCCTCACGCGCCCATTCATGGCTAATGAAGTACTCCACTTCACACGCATAAAGGCCGTGACCAAAGTTTTTCCCGAGCGCCGCTTCATTGGCCGCATCGCCCAGCACATCAAAAACAAGTGTGCCATGACGATCCGCCAACGCCCGGAGAAATACTTCCGTCGCCCAAGGATAGGCCGTTTGCAGTTCAGCCAACAATCCGTGCATGCCGTCATCGGGCAGGTTCCCACCGGGAAGCGGAACATCAGACGTCCAGGCCTGCCCCATATGGGGCAGGAACGTCCGCACCTTATCCAGCACCTTTTCCGCCAGGCGGCGATAGGTAGTAAGCTTGCCGCCGAACACCGACAACAGCGGCGCATCGCCGTTTGTGCCTTGCAGATCGAGCACGTATTCCCGCGTAACAGCCGATGCAGACGCGGCCTTGTCTTCAAACAGGGGGCGCACGCCCGCATAAGCCCACGTCACATCGGCTGGCGAAATCTGCTTTGAAAAATAGCGGTTCACGGCGCGGCATAAATATTCGCTTTCCGTATCCGAAACGCCAAACCCCGTGCCGTCCAACGGCGGCGGCGCTTCGAGAATGTCTTCGGTGGTGCCAATCAGGGTAAAGGCATCGTGAAACGGAATGACAAACACCACGCGGCCATCGTCATTTTGCAAAATATAGGCATGATCGCCGTCAAACAGGCACGGCACAACAATATGACTGCCCTTAACCAGACGCACGTTCTTGCCAACCAGTACGCCGTGGGCGCTATCGATGACGCTGCGCACCCATGGTCCCGCGACGTTCACCAGCACCTTGGTATGCACATCACGCTCCACACCGCTAACGGCATCGCGCAGCTTCGCCTTCCATACTCCATCCTCTCGGTGAGCCTCGACCAACGCGGTACGGGTGAAAATGTCCGCACCCCGATCCTGGGCCGCTCGGGCATTCAAGACCACCAGACGGGAATCATCCACCGTGCAGTCGGCGTAATCGAAACCGACGCGCACATGGTCTTGCAACGGTTCCCCTTGAAATGCGGAGGTAAGATCAAGTTTTCCGCACGCGCCCAGACGCGCATCACGTTTGCTCAGAATGTCATAAAGAAACAACCCCAAAGATACCATCCATGCCGGACGCATACCCGGCGCATGGGGCAGCACAAAACGCATCGGATGGACGATGTGCGGCGCCATATTCAATAGCGTCGCGCGCTCAGCAAGCGATTCCGCTACCAAACGGAATTCGTAGTGTTCCAGATAACGCAAGCCGCCATGCACCAGCTTGCTGCTGGCCGATGACGTAGCCCCGCCCAAATCGCCTTGTTCGCACAACAAAACAGACAAGCCGCGCCCGGCGGCATCCCGCGCGATGCCAACGCCATTAATACCGCCGCCGATGACCAGAAGATCGTAAAGCTCAGAATGTTCGGTCATGGTGAACCTTCAGTTTTGCACCAAGGGCAACATGCGTTCGGGATGATCCGTGAAGATGGCATCCACCCCCATGGCAAACAAAGCCTGGGCCTGGGTCTCGTCGTTAACGGTATAGACATGCAGGCGATGTCCGGTCGCATGAATGGCTTTTGCCAGAGCCTCCGTGACGAAGGCGTGATAGCAGTGCAAGCTCAGACAGTGGTGACGCTTCAAGCGTTCGTTCCAGTGTTCGGGGATCGCATAAGTGATCAGCCCCAGCGCCACATCGGGCATTAAGTCGTGAAACACGTCGAGCGCCAGCGTGCTCATCGACGATACCAAAATCCGCCCGTCCTTGGGCCATGCCGCCTTCAACGCTTGGGCGATGGCGCGTACGGTGGGTTCTTCCCAGCCGAGCGTCGGTTTGAGTTCCAAATTGAGCGCCATGCCCCTTTCGCTCACCAGCGCAAGCGCGTCGGTCAGTAACGGAATGCGCTCGCCCTTAAATTCTGGCGCGAACCAACCGCCTGCGTCCAAGGTGGCGATTTCGTCCAGCGTTTTCAGCACCACCGGACCATGGCCGTCGCTACACCGATCGACGTTGAAATCATGCTGCACCAGAGCGTGTCCGTCGAGGCTGACGGTGGCGTCAAACTCCACCGCTTGCGCCCCCAGATCGGCAGCGCGAGCAATAGAAACAAGCGTGTTTTCCGGTGCGCTGCCGCAGGCACCGCGATGGGCGATGATTTTCGGCATATGGGCGGGATGTGTTTCAGTCATGATGAAATCTTCCAGGGAGGTCAAAAAAAATCAGGGTTTGTCACGTTGCACGAACACGCTGATCAAGGCCAGCGCGCCGGCTCCCACCATCAACAGCAGGGACAACGCGTTCAGTTCCGGGGTCGATCCTTCGCGCAATCGCCCATACATGGCGATAGTCAGCGGCTGATCGGAGCCCACCAACATCAAGGTAGTATTGAAGTTTTCAAAGGACATCAAGAACGACACGATGGCCGCGCCGATGAGCGCGGGCTTCAAATATGGAATGGTCACTGTCCACACTGCCACCAGTTTCGACGCGCCGAGGGTTTGCGCTGCTTCTTCCAGCGCGATATCAAATTTACGCAGCCGCGCCGCAATAACCAAGGTGGTGATGGTCGCAATGAATGAAAATTGGCCCAGAATGACCAAGAACTTGCTCGGACGAAGAAAAAACACGTCCAGGCCAAAATTGGTTTCAAGGAACGCGGCGATGGTGCTGGAAAACACCAGGATGGAAACGCCTAGGATCACGCCGGGAATGACCAGTGGCAACAGCATCACCATGTAAAGCACGTTCTTGAGCGGGAAATCTTGACGCTCAAACAAAAAGGCGTTGGTCAAGCCAACCGCAACGGACAATCCCGTAACCCAGCAGGCGATGAAAAACGACGTCCAGATACTGCTCAACAGCCTGGGATCGTGAAACAGCCCTAGTCGCGGCTGAGTGTCGTTAAAAAACCAATCCAGGGTGAAGCCGCCCCACGGCAGCGACGGAAACATGGAATCATTGAACGCGAACACCGCCACCACGCCCAGCGGCAAGACCAGATAAATGAAGAACAGCGCCACGTAGGCGCCATAAGCGACACGAAAGCTTTTCGGTTGGGGAATGGAGGGGATCATCGCTTATATCCTCCTAGCCCATCGTCTGCGAAAGGGTTTGGCGCGATAGCCTGAGCCCCGCCCACACAATCAACGACGACAGCCCCAGCAACAAGAATCCGAAGGCTGCGCCCTGCTCCCAATTGAAGCGGGTGATGAACTGAGTGTAAATTTGCTCGGTGAACCACAGGCTATCCTTGCCGCCCAGCAACACCGGCGTCAAATAATTGCCCAGCGTGAGCATAAATACCACGATGCAACCCGAAACGATGCCCGGCATGGCGTGGGGAATGATGATCGTGCGCAGCACGGTGAAGGCATTTCCGCCCAAGTCGTAACCCGCCTCGACCAAACTGTCGTCGAGGCTATCGAGCGTCGAGACCAGCGGCACCACCATAAACAACATCGACGTATAAATGAAGCCGACCATGATGGTCGCATCGTTATAGAGCATCTCCACCGGACCACTGACGAGACCCATCCACTGCATCAGGTTGCTGATAACGCCGCTTTCGCGCAGCAAAATCATCCACCCAAAGGTGCGTACCAGTTCGCTTACCCAGAACGGCACCAGACACAGCAAAAACAGAAAATTCTTCATCCGACCGCGCAGCATCTTAGCGATATAATATGACACCGGGAAACCGATCAGCAGCGTCATGACCGTAGCGATAATGGACATAATCGCGGTACGCGCAAACGTGCGCCAATAAAGCGGCTCAACGAAGAATTCGACATAGTTGGCGAACGAATATTCGTACTGACGAATGCCAACACGTTCACGCATCGAAACCATGAACATGTCCACATGAGGCAAAATCACCAACAGGGCGAGCCACAGCACAATGGGTGCCAGCAGCAAAAACAAAGCCAACCGCGTGGCACTTTGCATCCTCATGTGCCAACTCCCTGGTCGCGGCGGGCATCTGCAGCGAAGGCCTTGGCCTGCGCTTTGCCCCAGCCCAAGTGCACCGCCTGTCCGCGTTTGAGGTGCGAAAACTCGCCGGTTTGCGGCAACGCCACGTCCAACTCGCCACCGGTATGGCGGTCGCGGATCAGGGCACGGGAATTGGCGCCGTTGAACAAAATGCTTACCAGATCGCCCTCGATGCGGTTTTCCATACCCGATACGCGCTCTTCTCCGGTGGCGATCACCACCGATTCTGGGCGCACAAAAATATCTACCTCCCCACCTTGCACCAACGGCGTTTTACCTGCTGCGGTGGCGATCAGGTTCACGCCATCCGCCGACACCACTTTGACGCCGCTTGCATCCGCGCTTTCCACGCGACCGTGCCAACGGTTGGTGTCGCCGACGAACCCCGCCACAAACGCGGTGTCCGGGTGATAGTACAAATCTTGGGGACTGCCGATCTGTTCGAACCGGCCCTTGTTCATCACCGCCACATGATTGGACATAACCAGCGCTTCGGACTGATCGTGGGTAATGTAAACGAAAGTAGTGCCGAACTGATCTTGCATTTTCTTAAGCTCGACCTTCATGTGCTCACGGAGCTTAAGATCGAGCGCACCGAGCGGCTCGTCCAGCAGCAAAGCGGCGGGTTCCAACACCAAGCAGCGGGCGATGGCGACACGCTGCTGCTGACCGCCGGAAAGCTGCTTGATCGATTTGCCGCCCGAAGTGGGCAGGCCGATGCGCCCCAGTGCCGATTTCACCTTGTCGGCGATGTCGGTTTTGTTCAAACCCTTACGCACCAAGCCGTAGGCGATATTTTCCGCCACCGTCATCATGGGGAACAGCGCCAATTGCTGAAACACCATGTTCACCGGGCGCCTGTTCGGCGGCACGTCGACGACAGACTTTCCCTTGATTAAAATGTCGCCCGAAGTGGGCCGATCAAAACCCGCCATCATGCGCAGGATAGTGGTCTTGCCGCAGCCCGAAGGCCCGAGGATAGAGAAAAAATCGCCGCGAGGCACGCCGAAGGAAACATCGTCCACGGCAATGAAAGCACCGAAGGTGCGCACCAGATTGCGGCATTCCAAATCGTAAAGTTCGCTCTCGTCCGTCGCGTCGGTCATGCCCATCCCCACTGCACTTTCAGGCCCATGCTTACCTGTTATGTATATTCAAGTATCACGCTCTTGGAAAGAGAGGGGCGCACGGGGATTTTCCCCATGCGCCCGCTCCTCAACTGACCTCGAAGATCACTTAGCGGCCTGGACGCGGTCCAGAACCTTGCCTTCCATCTCTTCCAGTCCGGTCGGCACCGGTGGGTACCACTTGATGTTGTCGATGGCTTCCGGCGGGAAGGTGTCCTGAAAACGCTTGCGCGCGCCTTCCTCGACAAACTTGTCGCCGTCCACGGCAGCGGTGAAGTTGCCCGCCGCTTCGACGATCATCGCCGCCACTTCAGGACGCATCACGAAGTTGATCCACTTGTAAGCGGCAGCTTCGTTCTGAGTCTTTTTCGGCAAGACGAAAGTGTCGATCCAACCCAGCGCGCCCGAGGTCGGGGCCATGGTCTTGATTTCAGGCTTCGCGGCCGTGAGTTTCCAGCCGGTGCCGTCCCACGCCTTGGCGGCAACCACTTCGCCGCTGCTCATCAGAGCGATCAGGGCGTCGGCACCGCTCCAGTATGCCTTCACGATCGGCTTGCACTCGATCAGCTTGGCCTCGACCTTGTTGAGAATGTCCTGGTACTTGGCTTTGTCGTTATAGGCAGCGAAAGGATCCATGCCCATCGAGAAGGCGAACGCCATCAGAATCGGGCGCTTCAGGCGATAGGAGATTTTGCCCGTGTACTTTGGATCGCACAGGTCGAGATAATCCTTCACGTCCGGTGCCATAGCGGTGTTCACCGCCAGCAGACTGGTGCCCCACACGTGCGGCACGCCATAGGCGCTACCGTTAACGGTGGTGTTTTTCTTGGTCCCTTCCAACATGGAGGGGATGATCTTGGTGGCGTCGATCTTGGAGAGGTCGATCGGCTTGTAGATGTCAAATTCGCTCTGCGCGCCCGCGACGCGGTCCTGCGAAGGCTGAGCCAAGTCGAAGCCCGCTCCACCGGTAGCGCGTAGCTTGGAGATCATTTCTTCGTTGTTGGAGTTGGTAACCTCGACGTCAATGCCGGTTTCGGCCTTGAACATCTGCACCACCTTATCCGGGGCGTAACCACCCCAGGTGAGCAGGCGCAGGGTTTCCGCGTTGGCTTGGCTGGCCACCATGGTCAGACCCGCACCAAGCAATACGCCTGCAATCATTTTACCCGTAGATTTAAACATCTTTGGCTCCTCCCTTAAAAAACGTCCCGTGTCATTTAAACAAGCGGAACGAAAAATATTTCACGCCATGCACATGCGCGGCGCGACCTTTGTTCAAACAAACCCGCGTGGGTGTGTTTTATGGGTACGAAAAACCTCCATACCCGTATCTGAATGATTGTGAATGGCTCGTTTGGTGCCGCACATGTTGCTTTCCAAATCATCCGCCTAAACGCATAGGTCGAAACAGGCCTTTTCGTTACATAAGTTTAGATGCAGCATTTCTGCTTGGCAACTGCATAGATGATTTCTGACAAAAATATGATGAAAAATCAATTTCATACAACAATACCCTGCCAGAACTCGCCAGCTCCCATTTGGCGCCCGGCACCCATAAGCGGAGGCGGAACGCCCGCATCATCGCAAGCAACCATTGCATCCGTGTGACAGCGCACGATATCCTTTAAACCCCATTAAGGAGACTACAGCCATGACACACGCAACCCCTCGCATTCTCGTCATCGACGGTTATCCCAAGGACGACCGCGAAAACTTGGCCAAATGCGGCATGGGCATGGCATCTGATCTATACATGTCGATGCTGGGGCGACTGTGTCCCTCGGCGCGCTTCGACGTGCTGTTTGCCTCCGATCCGGATGCGGCGCTGGCTCCGGGGGTGGGACTGGGCGAATACCACGGCATCGCCTGGACGGGATGTTCGCTGACCATCCACAAAACTGATGACGCACGTGTGCAGCGCCATCTTGAACTGGCTCGCGAGGCGTACCGTGTCGGTGTGCCGCAGTATGGCACCTGTTGGGGCATTCAAATTGCCGCCGTCGCTGCGGGCGGAACGGTGGCCGCCAACCCAAACGGCCGGGAGATGGGGCTGGCGCGCAAAATCACGTTAAACGAGGCCGGTCGCGGCCATCCCCTATTCGAGGGAAAAGCAACCGCATTTGACGGCTTCGTCAGCCATTTCGACGAAGTTACGCATCTACCAACCGGCGGCGAAGTGCTGGCGGGCAATGCCTTTACGCGTGTGCATGCCATCACCGTGCACCATGGCAAGGGCACGTTCTGGGGTTTGCAATACCACCCGGAATACGATCTTTATCAAATGGCGCGGCTGATCTATTGCCGCCGCGCAGCACTCACCAAAGAAGGCTTTTTCACCGACGAAAACGATGCGCTCGAGATGGTTGCGCGTTATGAGAAGCTCTACGCTGAACCGGACAACATGGCGCTCGCATGGCAGTTGGGTGTCGAAGGCGACATCCTAATCGACGGCGTGCGCCAGACCGAACCGCGCAACTGGCTAGAGCGCCTGGTACTTCCCAAAATGCGCTAAGGGACTTGCGTCATTCCGTCGTCAGCGGCCGCGACAGCAGGCCGTGGATGATGGAGTCCAAATCCGCCCCCACATCCAGCACCGCCTCGACCGCCAGACAGATGGGCATGTCGACTTGGTTGCGGCGCGCCAACTCGGTGACCGAGCGGGCGTTAAAATAACCTTCCGCCACGGTTTTGCCACGCCCGGCCAATATCTGTTCGACCGTCTTGCCCTGGCCCAATTCGTAACCGAACGAAAAATTGCGCGACTGCATAGCGTTGCAGGTTAGCGCCACGTCGCCTAAGCCCGCAAGCCCCATGATCGTTTTGGGTTCGGCTCCCAGCACCAAGCCTAAGCGCGTCATTTCCGCAATGCCGCGCGTGACCAATGCGGCGCGTGCGTTGTCGCCCAAACCCCGACCCAGAACCACGCCGCAGGCAATGGCGAGCACGTTTTTCACGGCGCCCGCCAACTGCGCGCCGATGATATCCGTCGTCACGTAACCACGAAAGACCGGCGACATAATCGCCGCCGCCAAGGCTTCCGCCACGGCCAGATCGGCACACGCCACCGTCGCAGAAGCAGGCAGACCGCGAGCGATTTCAATGGCGAAGGTGGGACCACCCATGCATGCAATGGGTGCCTGCTCGCCCAGGCAATCTTTCACAACCTCGACCATCAGCTTGCACGAGTCGAGTTCCACCCCCTTGGAGCACGTCATGATCGGCACGCCGGGCCGCCAATGCTGCGCCGCGTCTGCCACCACCCGACGCAGGTGCTGAGCGGGCACCGCCACGAACACCGCATCGTTGGCGCACACTTCACCCAAATCACCGGTGGCACGAATATCGGGGTCTAACGGCTCGCCCTTTTGATCCACGCCTTTCAGGAAAGCCGAGTTGACGTGGTTGGTATTGATGTCGTGAACGACCTCTGGTTCATAGGCCCAGATGGTCACCTTACGGCCCGCACGGCGAGCCACCGCCGCCATGGCCGTGCCAAACGCCCCCGCCCCGATGATGCCGATGTTGTCCATGGTTGTTCTCTCCCACCTGTTGCAGAACTGCCGCACAAGGGTACCACCGCCACAACACCGGCGCATCTTCACCGTGATCTACTTCGGCCCATGCATTATCCCACGGCAATAACATGGGTTAATATCCTGCAGGAAACGCCATGATTTCAATGAATCAGCTCACGTTCCAAGACCTATTGAAGCTGAATCGGCAGCACTACCGTAAACGTCGCCCCCTTGCCCGCTGTGCTTTCAACGGTGATGTCACCTTCGTGTTCGCGCACAATGTCATAGCTGATCCATAAGCCCAGCCCCGTGCCTTCTCCCACGCCTTTGGTGGTGAAAAAAGGATCGAACACACGCAACTGCTCTTCCTCGCCAATCCCGCAACCATTGTCTTGAACCCGCACGAAGGCCTGTTCGCCCTCTTTGCGCACGGATATGATGACCTCTGGCTTGGCCACGCCGTTGACGGCGTCCAGGGCATTTTCCACCAAATTGACGATCACCTGGTGGATACGCCCCCCATGCCCGGTCAGCTCTAAACGTTCAGGCAAGTCCAAACACACATTGACCGGGTTAGGACCACCGCGCTTAACCCAACTGACGCCGGTACTCACCACCTGGACCAGATCGAAACGTTCCGGCTGTTCGGAGCCACTGAACGATAGGCGGCGCAAATTCTTCACAATGTCGCGAACCCGCGCCGAACCTTCCAAGGTGCCTTCAACCAAGGGGTCCAAATCTTCAAGGATGCGTTCGATCTTAAGTTCTTCACGCAATTTAGCCAATTGTACCGCATCCATGCCCGGCGCCTTGGATGCGATCACATACGATTTTAGTTTGTCTTTGTATTTATCCAGCGAATGAACATTGCCGTTAATGAAGCTGATGGGATTGTTCAACTCATGTGCCACGCCAGCCACCAACCGGCCTAAACTTGCCATCTTTTCCGATTGCACCAGCCGACGTTGGGCTTGCACCAAATTTGCGTGCGCTTTATTGAGCGCCTGATACGCACGACGCAATTCCCCCATCGGGCGCCCGACAATCACGATACCTGCGGGGCGTCCACGATGATCTATGCGCACGGAACCGTTCATAGACACCGGGTCCGTTCCCTTTTCATCGAGCTTTGACTTTAACTGCACTTCGCAATAATCGGCCATCTTGGCCGCGCGCCCGGAGCATAGTTCGCCGAGCAGGCAGCCTTCGGGATTAATCACTAAATCACCAAGTTTGCGCCCCACCAATTCGCGGGCGGTAAAGCCCGTCAAATTCTCGGCCGCCTTATTCACCTGTTCAACCCGCTGATCGCGGTCGCATACGATCAAAATTTCAGACATGGAGCTGATCACGCTATCAACAAATTTTTGCGTATCTTCCAATTCGGTATTTTTACGCTCCAAGTCGACTTCGTACTGAATGAGATCGGAATAAACCTCTTCCACTTTACGGATGACTTCGACCCACGCCGTTTCTTGAAGACCTGTCAGCCCCAGTTCGGCGAGTTCCCCCACCGAACCCATAACTTCCCCTAAGCCTTCGACGTGTTTGTTACGGCTGGCATCATTGGTATCGTTGGTGTCGTCGAAGCGCGCCATCGCAAACCCTGCTCTCAATTCGGACGGGAAAGGTCGTAACGCTGAAGTTTACCGCGAAGCCCCACTCGCGATAGTCCCATTTCATCGGCCACACGGGAAATATTACCGTTGTGGCGTTCCAAGGCCGCAGAAAGAATTTGTCGTTCCAGCATCTCGACTTGATCACGCAAAGCCAATCCCAAAATAGGTTGCCAGCCCTCGCCAAACGCCACCATCTTATCGACCATGATTTCATTCACGCTGCCGTCGCACAGACGAGGCGATAGCGTCTGCCCATCCAGAATCTCGCCGTCGGCCAAGGTGACCATGCGCTGAATTTCATTTTGCATTTCGCGCACGTTCCCAGGCCACGGATAACGCACGAATACGTCCATCACGCTTGTGCTGATCGATTTCACAGGACTGTCGAACTGACGCGCAACGTTCGCTAAGATATCATTGGCCAGCAATGGAATATCCACCGGACGCTCGCGTAACGGCGGCAAGGTAATCGGAAAGGCCGCAAGACGGTAATATAGGTCTTCACGAAACCGCTTGGCCTTAATCTCTTTTTCCAGCACCCGGTTGGTGGCGGTGATGACCCGCACGTCCACCTTGCGTGTGCGTTGAGAGCCCAGCGGCCTAAACTCACCGTCTTGCAACACACGCAACAATTTTACTTGAAACGCGGGCGAGGTTTCGCCGACTTCATCTAAAAAAATGGTTCCGCCATCGGCTTTTTCAAACAACCCGATGCGATCTTCGTAAGCGCCCGTAAACGCCCCTTTTTTGCAGCCGAACAGCTCGCTTTCCAACAATTCGTCAGGTAACGCGCCGCAATTTTCGGCCACGAACGGTTTGTCGGAACGGGGCGAGTTATAGTGAATGGCGCGCGCCAGCACTTCCTTTCCGGTGCCGCTTTCCCCAGCGATCAACACCGAGATATCCACCGCAGCCCCCTTTGCGGCCAAGGCTAAAACCCTCGCCATAGGACCGTTCGGCGCATGCACAATATGGGAAAAATCAAACTGTTTTTTCAACCGCGCCGTCGTCTCTTTCAGACGTTTTTTTACGGGGGCTGCCGCTTGTTTCATTTCCACCGTGGCGATGGCGCTATCGCGTTGCAGTTTCATCAACTCAACCGCCCCCTTGACGATAGAGAGCAACTCTTCCGGATCCCAAGGTTTGGTGATGTATTGATAAATGCCCGCATCATTAAGACCGGCAATTATATCTTCAGAATCGGTATAACCCGAAATGATCATACGTACCGCATCCGGCCACAGATCACGGGCGCGTTTTAAAAACTCTACCCCTGTCATGCCCGGCATACGCTGATCACACAAGATGATGTCAACCATCTCGCTTTCCAAAATGCGCTCCGCCTCTACCGCGCTTCCTGCGGTAAGCACCTGATACTCATCACCCTCAAGCACCCGGCGCAACGTTTCTTGCGAACGGACCTCGTCATCGACGACCAATACAATGGGACGTTTGGACATTTTGCTCTCCGTCCTCAACAAAT
This sequence comes from Rhodospirillales bacterium, assembly GCA_024653965.1. Classification (GTDB taxonomy): domain Bacteria; phylum Pseudomonadota; class Alphaproteobacteria; order Rhodospirillales; family Magnetovibrionaceae; genus JANLGW01. The sequence continues at coordinate 22,001 of JANLGW010000013.1, read as the reverse complement.
ACGCGGCAGTTGTTCGCCCGCCAACCAATCGACCATGCGGGTGCCGCCCAATTGCGTTTTCATACGCACAAAACAACGCGCATCGTCCAAAACGTGACCGACGATGGCTGCTTCACGGCCCTTGGGATGTGCCTGCATGACGGCAAGCAGGCGTTCGGCATTTTCGGGCGGACAAATGGCGATCAACTTGCCTTCATTAGCAACGTAAAGCGGGTCTAGGCCGAGCAGTTCACAAGCACTCTTGACCTCACCCCGGATGGGGATAGCGGCTTCAGCCAGTTCCACCCCCACGCCCGATTGATGGGCAATTTCGTTTAAAGTCGCCGCCAACCCGCCGCGTGTAGGATCGCGCAACACACGCATGCCCGGAACCGACGCCAGCATATCGGCGACCAAATCGTTCAGCGATTGAGAGTCGGAAAGGATTTCGGTGGAAAAGCTTAAATTTTCGCGTTTGCTCATCACCGCGACGCCATGATCGCCCAAGGTGCCGCTGACCAATACGATATCGCCGGGGCGCGCGCGGTCACCGCATACCTCGATGCCATCGGGAACCACGCCGACACCCGCAGTATTGATAAAAATGCCATCGCCTTTGCCGCGTTCCACCACTTTGGTGTCGCCGGTCACGATGGCAACGCCCGCTTCTCGCGCAGCCTTGGCCATGGATTTGACGATCTCGGCTAAATCAGAAAGGGGAAAGCCTTCTTCCAAAATAAACCCTGCTGTCAGGTACTTGGGCACGCCGCCGCCCATAGCAAGATCGTTGACCGTGCCATGCACCGCTAATGATCCGATGTTGCCGCCCGGAAAAAATAAAGGGGATACAACGAAGGTATCGGTGCTCATCACCACGCGCCCAGGCGGCAGTTCGAACATTGCAGCATCGTGTTCCCGGTTCAAGATGGCGTTGTCGAACTGACCGACAAACAGTTCTTCGATCAATTGCGCCATCGCGCGACCACCCGCGCCGTGGCTCATGTCGATCCGGCCCTGTTTCAAATCCAACGCGCGGGCCTTCGGTTTGCGCAATGATTTATCCAGCGGGGCATTCATGCGCTTTTCTCCAACGGTGGAGCCTCCCTAAAGCGGCCATAGGTCCAATGCGCCGCACACGCCCCTTCGGAAGACACCATGCAAGCGCCCATGGGATTGTCGGGCGTGCAGACGGTGCCAAATATCTTGCACTCGGTCGGCGTCTTTTCGCCGCGCAGAATTTCACCACATGCACAGGCTTTATTTTCTTTGGGGTTCGGCACCTCGACACGAAAGCGTTTCTCGGCATCGAACGCTGCGAATTCGGGACGGATTTGCAAGGCACTCAACGGCACGGCCCCCAATCCCCGCCACTCAAAACTATCGCGCAGATCGAACACTTCCGCCGTCAACGCCTGCGCTTTTAAATTGCCTTCAAGCGTGACGGCGCGGGCATATTCGTTTTCCACATCCGCGCGTCCTTCGTTGCTTTGACGGATCAGTTGCAGTACCGCCTGCATCACGTCCAGCGGCTCGAACCCCGCGATGACCACGGGCTTTTTATAATCGCGGGTGAACTCTTCATAAGGCCGCATGCCGATTACGGCGCTGACATGCGCCGGGCCGACAAAGCCATCCAAGATGACGTTGGGCGCGCCTTCGTCGGTATACGCGCCCAAGATCGCGCGCATCGCCGCAGGTGTCAGCACGTGGTTGCAATAGACCGAAAAGTTTTTAAGCCCTCGGGCTTGGGCTTGTTTGATCGCCGATGCGGTAGGCGGCGTGGTGGTTTCAAAACCAATAGCGAAAAACACCACTTCGCGCTCAGGATTATCGGCGGCGATCTTAAGGGCGTCCAATGTCGAATAGACCATGCGCACGTCGGCGCCCTTGGAGCGCGCCTTGATCAGGCTTTCATAATTGGTGCCCGGAACGCGCATCAGGTCGGCATAGGTACATAAAATCACATCGTGTTGTGTTGCCAACGCTACTGCTTCATCCACGCGCCCCACCGGCAGCACGCACACCGGACAGCCGGGACCATGGATCATACGCACGTTGGTGGGCAGCAAATCTTCTACGCCATAACGCGCAATCGCGTGGGTGTGGCCGCCGCAAAATTCCATGAACCGATATATACGCTGGGGATCGACCGCTGCGGCAATCGCACGCGACAGACCTTGAGCGAGTTCGGCGTTGCGAAATTCTTCTATGTACTTCATGCCGCGCTCTCCTCCGCCAACCGCCCCATTTCGGCAAACAGCGCCAGCGTGCGTTCGGCTTCTTCGGGGTCCAGTCTGGCCAGGGCATACCCCACATGAATAATGACGTAATCACCAACCTCGATGCCATCCAGCAGGTCTAGCGAGACTTCCTTGACCACGCCTTCCAATTCGATGTCGGCCATGCCGTCACCCAACAGCTTCACCACTTTCGCCGGTATCGCCAGACACATGAGCGTTCTCCTTATTGTATTTTTTCGGCGGCCAATGCTGCCGCGTAGGCTTGTCCGAAACTCAATCCCGCATCACCGGGAGACAACCGTTTAGGCTTGAGCACCAAAAGGCCAGCCTCGCTCAACGCTGCGCTCAACCGATCCGTCAGCACACGATTGAAAAAACACCCACCGCCAAAGGCCACCGTCTTCACCCCTCGCTCGCGACACGCGCGCAAGACCCACTCGGCCATAGCCGCAGCCAAGGTACCATGAAAAACGTTTGCACCATCGGATGCGGACAGATCGGCGATTGCTGCCAATAAAGGGAGTGTGTTCAGGCTGCCATCGGCCTCGATACTCCAAGCACCGTCTAAGACCGTTGGGTTTGTCGCCAGCGCTTCCAATTCCATCGGTGCCTGGCCTTCATACTCGGCCACAGGACACACGCCCAACAAGCCACACGCGGCATCAAACAGCCGCCCACAACTGGACGTCTTAGGACTGTTGAGGTTTTTGTCCAGCATCTGCTGCAACTGAGAACCATGCGGCTGGACGGAAAAGCGTGAACCGATCTCATCACCGCGCCCCAAGGCGTACAAAGCCGCCGCCGCCATACGCCATGGCTCACGTGCGGCAATGTCTCCGCCCGGCTGGGCCAAACGGGAAAGATGCCCTAAACGCTCGAACGCGAGGCCATCGACCCACAACAGTTCGCCGCCCCACGATTCATCACTGGCACCCAAACCGAAGCCGTCCAGCGCCAAACCGATCACCGGCCCTTCGCGATGATATTCCAGAACCGTGGCGAGAATATGCGCGTGATGGTGCTGTACCGGCATCGTCGCACAGCCCAATTCCTCCGCAAACGATGTGGTATGAAAGTCAGGGTGCAGATCGTGCGCCACACGGACCACATTCGCCAACCCACCGACACGCTCAATCATCGCAGCCATCATAGTTTGATAAAGCTCGACTGCTTCCAGGGTTTCCATATTCCCCGCCGGATGGGTGACAAACGCTTGATTACCTTCGAACAAACACAGGCTCGCCTTAAGATGCGCCCCCATGCCCAGCACCGTGGGCATGGGCCGGGGCAGCGCCACCACATGAGCGATGGCGATGGCGTCGACGTTTTCAACCGCAATGGCGGATGCCAAGCTCATTCGCCAGCCTCTTTCAAATCAGCTTGAACCGCGCTGCGCCGGGTTTGCAACCAAGCGTACCACGCTTCCAAACCCTCACCGCTCAAGGCGGAGAGCTGCAAAACTTCAATTTTAGGATTCACGCGCCGCGCGTTTTCGATGCATTTTTGCACATCGAACGGCACGTAGGGCAACAGATCGGATTTGTTCAAGATCATCAGTGTCGCGGCATGGAACATATCGGGATATTTAAGCGGTTTATCTTCGCCTTCCGTCACCGACAAGATGGCGACCTTGGCCGCCTCACCCAGATCGAACGCGGCAGGACAAACCAAATTGCCTACATTTTCAATGAACAGCAGCGTTCCCGGTTCGGGATCAAGCGCATCGGTGGCGCGACGCACCATGTCGGCATCCAAGTGACAGCCCTTGCCGGTGTTGATCTGAATAGCCGCCACGCCGGTGGCGCGAATGCGGTCGGCGTCCAATGCCGTTTGCTGGTCGCCTTCAATCACTGCGACCGGCATAGACTTCATCAAATCGGCGGCGGTACGCGTCAATAGCGTCGTTTTTCCCGAACCCGGCGACGATACCAAATTCAGCGCCAAAATGCCCAAGCCCTCGAACCGCTCACGATTGTGCAGGGCCAAATGATCGTTTTTTCCCAAGATGTCTTGTTCGATCTGCACGATACGCGACTGGCTCAACCCCGCTACATGCGTGCCGCCGATGCCTTTGCCAAAATGCAGATCGCCCCTGTCGTCCACGACCGAATGGTCGTGATCGTGTCCGCAATCATGACCCTGGTTATGCCCATGGTCGTGGGTGTGGTCATAGGCGTGGTCATGAGAGTGCCCGTGGGCATGCCCATGGTGGTGCCCATGCCCATGATCGTCGTGATCATGGCTGTGTTCGCCTTCGATTTTGGCGTCCTTGCCGCCGCATCCGCATACCGTACACATTTCAATCCACCTCCAATTCATGCACCCGCATTTCCTGACCATCCGTCACTTGCAGTTTATAGCCACCACATACGGGACACGGATCAATCAAGCTGGAAACCTGTACCGCCTTGGCGCAATCATGACACCACGCCTGACCCGGCGTACGAATAATTTCAAGCTTGGCCCCTTCGGCAAGCGAACCTTGAACAACTGCATCAAAACAAAACGCGATGGCGTCTGGGTCAACATGCGATAACTCACCGATTTCCAACCACACTGTCTTTACCCGGGCGAAACTCTGCGCCTGAGCCTGATCTTGCAAAATCTGCAATACCCCTTCGGCCAGCGACATTTCATGCATGGCCGATCTCCACCGCAAAACGGACACATGGATCGATGGCCAACACATGCAGTTCGGCTGCACACATCAAAGCCCCGCTATCCGTGGCGTCCGCGCCTAAAAGCCCCATTGCCACCGGTCCATCCGGGGCAAAGTTCGCATCGGTCGGCGCGTTGATGACGTACTTTGCAATCAAGCCGTCTTTTACCGTCACACTGTGCGTCAACATGCCACGCGCGGTCTGCACGTGAGTCTCGCCGACGCCGCTGTCTCGAACCTTCAGGTCAAACGCCTTGCCCGGCTTCACTCCCTGAGCCGCTTCAGCCATTTCATGGAGCAACGCGGTCATATCCGCAAGGCGCGCCTCTAGCCGCGCCCTTAAACCCAAACCATAAACATCGCGCGCTTCACGCACCCGGACATCGTTCCAGCGCCGGACCAACGCGCCATCCTCGCGTTTGGCCTCATCGTTCAGCGTGCCAAAACTTTGCAGACGCACACAACTCACCGCCCGGCGCAGTTGTTCAGCCAAACCATCCCCGTCATCGCGCAACACCGTCATAGCAATCAAGGCGTTAAGCGAGGCAATTTGATCAAGCGCCGCCTGCACATCCGGCGAAAAAGAAGCACCACCCGGCGTTTTCCACGGCGCATCAGCAAACAGGGCGCGCTCCAACGCTGCCTCCGCACCAAGACAGGCCCGCACGACGACAGGCTCAGGCGGCAACCGCAACAACCTCGGCCAGTCCATACACAAACGCAGAGCCGTTTGGCTCAGCATTTCCGCCAAACGCATCACATTGCGGGCGGACGTGTGCTGGGGCGCCACGGTGATCTCTTGAGCTTGCTCCAGGGCTTCAAGCGCAGCGATTGTCTGCGCACGCGCGCATAACGAATACAACATGCCCACCATCTGGGCCGCTTGCGCAGGCGTGCGTCCGACAAAGACCCTAGACGCATCGGCAAGGCGCGTGGAAACAACGTCAACCGCCGCAACACGCGCGTCACGAACGCCCATACGCACGGTAATCGTGCCGTTTAAATCGTTTGCCCCGCCGTACGGCATGGTTAGCGAACTCCCACATCCCCCCCGTCAAGCTGGCAATATTCATGCCACCCTGGAAGAATACCTTACATCAGCACTAACCTATTACAGAAAAATGTCTTTCTATATCCGTGAGACGATAACAAAAGAGTGAGGCCGCACCAAAAGTGGTTACAACGTATCCATATGGATAGAAAATAACCACTTTGCGATCAATGGACCGTGCACGCCATACACGGATCGAACGACCGCACCACATGCTGCACCATGGCATCTCCTTCATCGCCGTCGGCCACCGGCGTTCCTTCAAGCGCGTATTCCACCGCACCGGGTTTTCCCGCCCCATCGCGAGGGGAAAAATTCCAGGTGGTCGGGGCAATGATTTGGTAGTGCTCGATGCGTCCCGCTTCTATCCGCACCCAGTGACCGAGACTGCCGCGTGCGGCTTCCACCAACCCCACCCCAGAACCGCTCTGTTGGCTGGCATGAGGCGTGTCTAGATTTACCGGGGCCAGGGGCTCAAGCCGCCGCACCCAATCTTCCATCAACAGCACGATGCGGGCGCTTTCCACCATGCGCGCGACGATGCGCGTATACACGTTTGCAGGACCGCCACCCACCAAATCAAGCATCAACGAATGTCCGGCCACCACCTGACGGGCAATCGCGCCGACTTCAACGGGCTCACCCGCCACACGCGGAGCCTTGGACCAAGAATACGCCCCTTCCCGGTCAGCATCGGGGTGCGTCTCGCCCTGTTCTGGATGCGCGGGCTCACCCGAATACCAGCTATGGCTCAATTCCTCGGCAAAATCGGGCACCCGCAGCGCATGGCGAGTACCGGCATCCATCATTCCAGGGGCAAAAGCCGCTTCACCCGCGATCAGATAAGCGCCAAAACTCATAAACCGGGTATAGCCCTGGCCATACGCTTCCAGTGACAAATTCCGGGCAATACGCCCAAATCGCCCGAAATCAGCGCCCGCCGCCAGTGCCGTGTCAATGGCGACACCCAAGGCCTGCCGCCCTTCCAGGTTGGCGATATGCTCCAAGGGTTGACCAAACAACACGTCTTGCAAAAAGGTGCGGGTATCCGCCAAAACGGATTTCAGGCGCATGCACGCACCTTCATCAGGCGCGTGGGTCAGCCCGCCCGGTTGAATGGCCAAGGTATGGGGCCATTTGCCCACCAAAATCCCGGTGATGTTGAGCAACCGCGCACGAGCCGCCAGCACCGCGCTCTGCCCCCGCCCGGACTTCGCGGCAAAGCGCGCACTCGCATCATCAAACCACGGCTTTTGCCCATACACGGCACGTGTAAAATCAGGCATGAAAAACAAATAAAAATGCGTCAAATGATCGGCTAAGTTTTCCGCCGCATGCACCAGATTAATACCGAGCCGCCCATTTTCGGGTTGAACAATTCCCAATAGATCGGCCAACGCATCGGCAGTCGCTACCGATTGAGACACCGAACAAATGCCGCAAATGCGTGGGTTGATGGAGATGGCGTCCATCATCGGACGGCCATGAAGAATTTGCTCGAACCCACGGTACATGGAAGCCGAAACGCGCGCGGCCTCAACCTTTCCGGCGGCAATATCGAGACGCACCTCCAAATCGCCCTCGACGCGATTGAACGGACCAATGATGCGCCGCGTCATTCACTTTCTCCAAGACGCGCGGGCGGCACCACCACATGATCGGACACCGCGTTCGATTTCACCCGCTCCGGGGTAGCCGATTTGGAAAGTGCTGCAAGCGCAATAAACCATGCTTTGGGCATATCAACGGGAAGGCCGATGGGAATACCCGCGCGTTTGGCGGTTTCTTGGAACGCATCGGTAGGCTGTTCAAAACCCGGAGAAGTACATGCGATGCACGGGAACCCCGCGTCCGGACAACTGCCCATGGACCCGTTCCACGACCGGATATTGCAATCGCCCGCCGCCTGCGTTGCCTTGCAGCCTAAATTTTCCATCAGGCAGCCCAAATGCGAGAACCGCTTGGCGCTGGCCTTGAATTCGTAATACTCATTGCGCGAACAGCCGTGATGCGCCAAATGATCGGCGTAAAAGCGCGGCCTGGAAAAGGCATCCAACTGCGCCGCTTCCATGCCGCCGGTGGCAAGCAGACCCAGCGTTTCGCATATCCAATCGGGATGGGGCGCACAGCCCGCAATATTGATTACCGGCAGGCCGCTACGCGATCTGAAATTACTTCCCAGCAACCCGCCGGCTTCATCCCCTTCATAGGTCAAGCCACACGCATCCGTCACCGCGCCGTCCGCCATGGGGATACCGCCGAATGCCGCGCAGGTACCCACCGCCACCACATAACGCGCACGCAGAGCAAGATCGGCAATCCACGCCGCCATCGAACGATCCGTACCAGCCAACATCTGAAAACGGCCACTGCCCCCCGGCCCGCGCAATACCGAACCTTCAACACACAGGGCATCAAGCGATTGCCGACCGTCTAACACATCTTGAAGAATCCCCAATGCATCCTCGCCGGTTTCCAACGATAGCGCCGGGTGCCACAACACATTCACGTCGAAGGCTTTAAGCGCCTGGATCAGGCCGCGATCTTCCGCCGTCAGCGCCGCCATGGTGCAGCCGCCGCAACTGCCTGCCTGAAGCCAGAGGATGTTGAACATCGCGACAAAAGCCTTTACTGGGGGGTTTGGGCTGAAAAAGTTTAGTCCGGGTAAGTTTCGCTGACAAGCACGCGCTCAGAAAAATGGGCCGGTGCGGATGAGGAACCCACGCCCGGCCCAATTATTGACGTCGTGACGTCAGAGGGAAACCCAAAATTTCAAAACGCGTTAGGCACCCGCGAGCATCGCCATACCTAAAGTGGCAATGATGCCGCCGCCGATCCTTACCAATACGGGTGCAACCTGTCGTGCAAATTTCTGCGCCGATACAGCAGCAGCGATACCAGAGACGTGCAGCATCGCCGTTGCGATGGCAAAACCCAACCCGTAAAGAGCGCCCGATGCATCCACCGGCATTTCCGTGCCATGGGCATGGCCATGAAACACCGCAAAGAGACCGACCATAGCCATGGCCAAAGGCATCGGCATGGCGCGACCCAAGGCAACGACAACACCCATCACAATGATCGAGCCCATAATGCCCTGCTCGACGAACGGCACCGCAATACCAGCAACACCCAACACGCCGCCCACCAACATCATGGCGACAAACGCCAAGGGAATAGACCACAGCGCCCGTCCACCCTGTTGGGCAGCAAGCACACCCACCGCGATCATCGCCAGCACGTGATCCAGCCCAGCAACGGGATGGGTGAAGCCTGCCACGGTTCCGCTCACCACGCCGACGCCGACGTGCGCCTCAGCCCCCGAAACGGCGGCAAGCATAAACATGGCGCTTAATCCCAATACTTTTTTACAGCTCATCTGTCGTCTCCTCATAAGCTCAAATCTCTGGAGCGGCGACACGCCGTCCCCTCAACAATTCACGTCGGCTGATCTCCCCGCTAGCCAGTGTAGGCTCCGGGTCCGGTTCGGTCTTTAGGCGCATTCCCTCGGGTTCTGGCTCGCCTCCCGGCGCGATCAACATCAGGCGCATGACTTCCCGCGCGGTGATGCGCGCCGCTTCCATATCTTCAAAATCGGTGACCGGGGACATCAACGAGCAACTCTGCAACGGCCCAAAACCTTCCAAATCGCCGTGGATAAATTGATAACGCCCAGACGGCAGCACATGAGTAACCAAATCACCATGCCGGTGCGCCGTCCAATCGGTGTTGGGGCCAGCGAGATACACCAAATTCATAAACCACGGCGTTATGACAACGCCAAGCGAGCCGCCTTGCCAGGGTTGAAAGTCCACCGCCTCAATAGAGAGTTTGGCATTGCGAAACGGAATATCTTGCATCCGTTCTTGATCCACACGCTGATAAGCGGCGATCAGCGCTTGCACATCTTCGGCCCCGCCGGTCTGCACATTTTCATCCGCAATATCCAAGGCTAAAAACTTGGATTTTTCCGCATCGCACTGCGGACAGCGCCAATGATCAGGCAACGCGCCGAACGCGATATCGGCCTCAATCTGCCACACGTCATCGCCTTGTGCCGGATCGTAGACGTACCAGCATACCCCGCATTCCATACGCCCTTTGGCCATATGGGCAACAGAAGCAGATGATGGCAAAAGCTTGGCGTGCTGATGGTTCATCACAGATACGCCTCAATCACTTCCAGAATGCGCGCACCGCTATCGACAAAATCATCTCCCGCCGCGCGGACCGACACCGGCACGTCACCGACTTCCAAGGAATCAAGAATAATGGTGTCCATGGCGTTGAAGAACTGCACCGACCACACGTTCGGCCAGCGCGTCGAACACACCCGGCACTTGCCGTAACCCTTGGATACCATGTCCACATGGCCTGCGCCCAAGGTTTCCCGCATCAACCCCATGTCGGCTTCACTCATGGGCAACAGCGTGAAGTTGATCACGTGATTGTTGCTGCCGGAAACATAGCCTTTAACATGATCGCGGATTTCCGCCAGCACTGGCAGTGCGTTCATCACCCCTTCGCGTTCCTTGTTGATCCGCATGGTGGGATCGATGGATTTATGGGCATGAAACCGCAGCATGGGCGGAACATCGGCGATAATCAGGCATTCCGGCGCATCGGCACGCGCAGCACTTTTTACCCGCCACAGGCCGGGATACACGCTTTCTTGAATCTGCATCGGCGCGGGTTCGCTGACCTGACCCGAAACTTCGCCACGCCCCAAAACTTCCGATACCAATGTGCGCGATACGGCATCAAGATGCTCCGTGCTGAACGTTAAGGGCGCATCGGTTTCTTTATGCTTCAACATGGCCGCAGCGATATCGCGCAACAGCGCAATTCCCGCCGATGCCTGGGCAGCCAACGCTTCGGCGCGCGCCAAACCCAACTGACGGTCGCGTTCATCTTGCTCGATTTCATCCAGATTGATGCCCACCACCGATTGAACGGTCAATTCCGCGCTGCGGTCTTCGGGCCATTCGAACATTTTAAGGGTCATGCGCTGGCTCTCCGGTCACTGCCACCAAGTGGCAGATATTCATTCAGCATTTGCTCGTAAAATGACCAATCTTTGATGCGCGGAATGACGCCCATCACCACGCCTTCGCGCAAAAATACCAACGTCGGTTTAACAAAAACGCCCATTTGCGCCGCCAAGGCATCCTCGGCCTCGCGATCGATCACGCCGAACATCAATTCGCCTGCGCGGCCCTTGACGATTTCCGGTAAAATCACCGCCAGATCGGCGACTTCCACACGACCCGTAGGATCGCCCGCAAACAGCAATATCCAATCGCCTAAGGCCGCCTGTTCGGCGACGCCTTTAGCATCGAGAACCGGCACGTTCGTGCGCTCGATCATACGATCCAATGCGGATGAAGCGTCCATCATGCGACTTTGTTCTCCGCTATGGGTTGCACCCAGGGGATGTCATTGGGGGAGGTCCGCAAGGCTTGAGGAAGTTCGGGCTCACGTCCAACCAAGTCGGCAAACAAATGATCAAAATTTCCGCCGCTCAGCGCAACGTCCAGGGCCTCGATTGCATCACTAATTTGCCGTGCTTCGGTTTCATCCAAAACGCGCATAGCGTTGTCGAGATGCACCAGCACCCAGTCGCCCAGCCCATGCTCTTCGAGCAGCAGCGTGCAGACACGACGCACTTCGCCACGCCCCTCGCACATGGCCCAGCCTTCGCCTTGCTCCATCACGCGCATGGGAATGCCGAGACACATGACCTAAGCCCTTCCATCAATATCGAAGGCGCGCAACGGATGGCCATTTTCATAACCGCCAATATCCAGGCTGTGTTCCATCAGGCCATCGCGATGAGCCAACGGTGTATCGCGTTTGACGACTTCGACACCCCAGTCTTGCAATTGCTTGACGGCAATGGCCAAGGCTTCGTCCATTTTGATCTTCACCAAATTCGTCAGGCTGCCACCCCAGTCTTCAAGGTCCAATGCCTGCACACCGATCAGCGTCAAATCACTGGGGTAGTGGCCCGTGAAATCGGCGGCGGAGAGAACTTCCTGAAATCCAGTCTGATGCAGGCTCATCTTTTTTGCACCCGTGAACTTAGGCACTTCATCACCGCGTACGACGATCATTTCCCCGGGTTTTAAGCCGTAATCGACCGCGTCGAACACCAATAGTTTTTCGGCTTCCTGAACGAACTGCACCAGATACAGCCCTTGGGTGCCGCCATCCATCAAAACGACGTCTTCGGGAACCTGGTAGCGGCGGTGAAATTCTTCCACCGCGCGCACACCGAAACCTTCGTCGGCCCACAGAATATTCCCAATACCGAGAACTAAAATGTTGCCGTTCGTCGTCATCGGATCAATCCTTGCTGTCCTTAAACATCCGTTCGCCACTGATCATGGTCGAGATGATCGACTGACGCGACATGATGTCTTCGCGGATCGCCGCATAAACGTGGACGATGATGAACACCACCAACACCCACATGCCCAAACGGTGCCAAGAATGCAGGAGCATGCTGTTGGTAAAGATGTCGAACATCCAACCAAATAGGGAATATTGCCAACTGCCGATTCCTTGACCTTCACCATAAAGCGCGAAGCCCGAGCAGATCATGAAAATCGACAGCAACATCACGGCGAAAAACATGAAGAACTGCGCCAGCGGATTGTGGCCCTCATACTTCTTCGGCGCACGTTCCATAAACAGGTACCAGCGCATTTCAAAGAACAGCTCTCGCCAAAATTCACCGCGCCAAAACGGCAGGGTGAAAAGCTGGTGAGCATGATGATTGCCCACAAACGCCCAATAGATACGCCCGATAAAACCCACCGCAAAAATATACGCCGCGCTGAAGTGCACGAAGCGAATGGTGCCCATCACGTACATGTCACTGGTATCACCGCCCACGCTGGGCAGTGGATTACCAATGAAATAACCCGTCACAGCCAAAACGACGATGCTTGCGGCATTGATCCAGTGCCAGACCCGCACTGGGGCTTCGTAAACGTAGACGGACGTTCGCGCTTCGGTAACGTGTTCCGTACTCATGGCTCAACCCTCCCCCAATGTGGATTAACGGACCTTGACCTCGGCCATTTCCTGACCGTCGGGCGACATCACGTGGGTAGAACACGCCAAGCACGGATCGAAGCTGTGCAAGGTGCGGATGATTTCCAGCGGCTGCTCGGGATCCGCCATCGGCGTGTCCATAAGCGAGGCTTCGAACGCACCGATATTGCCTTGCGCGTCGCGCGGTGAACCATTCCACGTGGTGGGAACGATACACTGATAGCTCTTGATTTTGCCGTCGGCGATTTCGACCCAATGCCCCAACGCACCACGCGGAGCTTCGGTAAAACCAGCACCCTTGGCGGATTTCGGCCATGCCGCCGGATCCCACTTTGCGGTATTGGCGGTTGCACTATCGCCAGCCTTAATGTTGGCGATCAATTTGTCGAAGAAGTAGCGCATCTTATGCGCCGCCCACTGGCATTCCAGCCCCCGCGCCGCCGTGCGACCAAGCGTTGAGAACAACGCGCTAACCGGAGCATCGAGATGTTTGAGCACCGCTTCAACGGGTTCCTTGAATTCAGGGTTGCCCTGCGCGTAACCGATGATATAACGCGACAACGGCCCCACTTCCATGGCATGGCCACGCCAGCGCGGAGCCTTGATCCATGAATATTTGGCATTTTCGTCAATGTTGACGATACGCTTGGCATCGCCCTTAACGCCCGCGCCCAACTCGAAGTGCGGATTGGTCTGACCGTCGAACGGATGCAGGCCCTTGGCGTCGCCTTCGTAGGTGTACCAAGAGTGATCGACAAATTCCTGAATCTGTTCGGGATCGCGCTGATCCACTTCATGGACGGTGCTGAGATCGCCGTTGATAATCGCGCCGCGCGGCAACATTAGGTTGGCCGCCGAATAATCATTGGCGTGATCGGGTATATCACCGTAGGAAAGCACGCTTTTGGACGACAACCCGCCGCCATAGAGCCAGCCTTTATAGAAACTCGCCACCGCGAGCAGATCGGGAATGTAAACCTGCTCGGTGAACTCGATGCAGCGATCGATAATGGACGACACCATGTTAAGGCGTTCCATGTTGATCGCGCCTACCGAACCTTCGCCGTCGAGATTGATGGCGCAGGGCACACCGCCCACCAGCCAGTTCGGGTGCGGGTTCTTACCGCCGAAGATGGCGTGAATCTTGACGATGTCCTTTTGGAAATCGAGCGCTTCAAGATAATGCGCCACGGCCATCAGGTTCGCTTCCGCCGGAAGTTTATAGGCCGGGTGCCCCCAATAAGCGTTTTTGAACGGGCCTAACTGACCGCTCTCCACAAACTTCTTCAAGCGCCCCTGCACGTCCTTGAAATAACCGGGCGAACTCAGCGGCCACTTGGAAATAGACTGTGCCAGTTCAGAAGTCGCTTTCGGGTCGGCATTCAACGCCGAGACCACGTCCACCCAATCCAACGCATGCAGATGATAAAAATGCACCAGATGATCGTGAACCTGCAGGGTCAACTGCATGAGGTTACGGATGGAGTTGGCGTTTTCGGGAATGGAAATGTCTAACGCATCTTCCACCGCCCGCACCGAGGTTAGCGCATGCGTACCCGTGCATACACCGCAGATGCGCTGGGTAAATGCCCAAGCATCGCGCGGGTCGCGGCCCTGCAAGATCAATTCCAGACCACGCCACATGGTGCCGGTAGACACCGCATTGCGGATCACGTTGTTTTCATCCACGTTCACTTCGACGCGCAAGTGACCTTCAATGCGGGTCACCGGATCAACCACCACACGGCGGCCGGAGTTGTCGAGATTGAAACCGTTCGGAGTCGTCGCCATAGTCTTATTCCTCCCCTACCGTCAGTTTTCGTCGCTCTGCGAGCCTTTTTGCTGAGCCCGTTTTACAAGGCTCAGCGCGGCATGCGCAGCAACAGCGGCACCGACGGTCGTCGCGGCGGCGACACCCACCTTATCGGCGGTGGATTCGATGCCAAATTGTTTGATGTCCGTCACACGATCATAGAAGCTACCGTTGTCCCAGAACCCATCTTCCGAGCAACCGATACAGCCATGACCCGACTGAATGGGGAAAGACACGCCTTCGTTCCAGCGCGTGGTCGAGCACGCGTTGTACGTGGTCGGCCCCTTACAGCCCATCTTGTATAGGCAATAGCCCTTGCGGGCGTTGTCGTCGTCCCACGCCTCGACAAACTGACCGGCGTCGAAATGCGGACGGCGATAACATTTGTCGTGAATGCGCTGGCTATAGAACATTTTTGGACGGCCCTGACGATCCAGATCGGGCATACGCTCGAAGGTCAGGATGTAGGTCAAAACGCCGGTCATAACTTCGGCGATGGGCGGACAACCCGGCACCTTGATGATCGGTTTGTCTTTGATGACCTTGTGTACCGGCGTGGCTTCGGTCGGGTTGGGCTTCGCCGCCTGAACGCAGCCCCATGACGCGCACGATCCCCACGAAATGATCGCCTGGGCATCTTCGGCCATATATTTAAGCTTATCGACGAAAGGAGTGCCGCCCGGCATGCAATACACGCCGCCGTCTTTCAAGGGGGGATTGCCTTCGACCGCTAAGATATAACGACCTTTGTACTGGGTCTTGACCTCTTCGAGGATCGCTTCGGCCTGATGGCCTGCGGCTGCCATGATGGTATCGTCGTAATCCAACGAAATCATCGACAGCACCACGTCCTTCACCAGCGGGTGAGCGGAACGGATAAAACTTTCCGAACAGCACGTGCATTCCAGGCCATGAAGCCACAACACCGGAATACGCGGCTTGGTTTCCATCGCATTGGCGATTTTGGCCGCAAACGCGGGGCCAAGCCCCAATGACGCCGCCGTAAGACTGCAGAATTTCATGAAGCTGCGGCGCGAAATACCCTGACGCCGAATGACGTCATAGAAGGTTTCGGTGGTCTCCCCCATGGTCGTCTCCCCTAAATTGTGAATAACCCTCCAACGGTCCAAAGACCGCACCTAGCGGGTTAATCAGCAAGGGGCGTGCCAATGGCGCGCCGCCGACGGTAATGGCGGAACTATGGGTTTTGTCACTCAACGGGAGGAGCTACACGCTGGCTTAATGTGATAAGAAGCTTTCCAGATCGACAATAAACTTTCCGGTCGAATAGAAAGAAGAAAACCGCCCCGAAGATATTCGGAACGGCTTCATTTCTTACCCCAAGAGCGGCGTTGGGCCGCCAGAAGGTCTTTTTGACTTGAAATCATCATACCTAAACTTGAATTTCAAATCAACGTTCTTAGCAATTCATTTTGCCTTGGCAAGAAAGTCGTTTAGCTCGCCATAAAAATACGGCTCAAATTCGCGAATTTTATGATCAGGCCAATTCCACCACGCAATTTCCTCAAGGGCGTTAATCTGATCTGCATCAAAGCGATATTTAATGACAACGCTAGGATTGCCAACGACCACCGCATAAGGGGGAACGTCTTTGGCAACAACAGCACCAGCACCGATCACCGCGCCATTACCGATGGTTACGCCGCTCAAGATCATGGTTCGCGCGCCAACCCATACATCATGGCCGATACTGACGCCGCCCTTGGTCACGGCATCCTGATTCCCTTGCCCTGGATACAGAAAAAGGGTTTTCAATGGATAAGTAGAAGGCCGGTTCATGGGATGATCCGCCTTAGCAAAAATCATAACCTCGGGACCAAATGAACAAAAGTTGCCAACAATCACTGGCGCATCCGGGGATAAACCCTGAAAAGTGTTACGGTTCAATCCATAAGTGCCACGACCGATGGTTACATAATCCGGCAGGATATCGCGGCTACGCTTGCCCCTGATAATCCGTTTCAGTTTTCGGAAAAGTTTTATCATCGCTGTGCCTCCCGCCTTATTTGCTCGTAAGCTTGGTTAAGGCCTTCTTGAAAGTCCACCGTAGAAACATAACCCACCTCCTCGCGCAAACGGGTAACGTCGGCAACCAACGCCAAAGGATCGTCTGGGCGGTCCGGCAACGCACCCAGACGCACCAAATCGGGGCGGCCTGAAATTGCCCCCAACGCATTGGCGACTTCGGCAATGGTGTGCGGCTCGCCACTGGCCACGTTCACGGCGCCTTCAACGCCGCTCATCAGCAAAGCGGCAAAGGCCCAGCCCACATCCCGCGCATCCATAAAGTCACGCACCTGCACACCCGATGTACATTGAGCTTCACGCCCCTGAGCCAAAGCCGCGGCAATGGATGACACCAAACGTTTATGGTTTTCCCCCATGCCAAACAGCATGAACACTCGCCCCCAAGCATAACTTAACTTTACCTGGGCCGCGAAATCTTCAAGCCATTTAAAAGTATCGACTTTGCTCTGCCCATAAAGGGTATGCGGCTTCAATGGGGTTTGTTTTTCTCTACACAGCCCATCGGCTAAGTCTGTCCAATCGTATTCAGCGCATGAACCCGCCACCACCACACGCGCCCCGCCGTCGTTTTGAAACGCTTCGATTAGGCGCTGCGAGACAGCCTGCCAATCGCGATTTTCTTCTGCATTCCAAAAGTGGCCGTGTTCTGTCACCCACGCCAAATGCAAAAGGTGCGAGGCTTTAACCTTGGCGGTCAGCCGTTCAACCTCGCCCGCTTTTAAAAGATCGCATACCTGCCACGTGACACCGGGGGGCGATGTATCTGGTTTAGTCCGCGCAACGGCATGAACATCCAGACCTTGGGCAACCAATGCGGCCACGGCATGTCTGCCGATCAAGCCCGTCGCACCCGTGATCAAAATGCGCGTCATTTTGCGCTTTCAACATTGCCGAAAGCCGCATCCCGCTCGGAAATAACTTGGGGTTCCATCGGCCAATTGATGGCGAAGGCCGGATCATCCCAACGCACGCCGCGCGCCAAATCGGCCACAAAGGCCTCGCCCATCAAATAATGCACCAACGCATCGTCGGTGAGTGTCATGAAGCCGTGCGCACACCCAGGCGGCACAAACAAAGCCTTGTGATTATCCGCCGACAGCTCGACGCCAAACCACTGACAATAACTGTCCGAACCTTCCCGCACATCGACCACTACGTCGAAAATCGCGCCCTGAATACAGCTCACCAGTTTAGGATCCGGTTTGGGGAATGCCTGAAAATGCATGCCCCGCAGCGTGCCTTTTTTGACGTTGTGCGACAAATTGCTCTGCGTCACGTCCAGTTTTAGCCCTGCATCCCTAAATTCCTGCCGACAAAAATTGCGGGCAAAAAAACCCCGCTCGTCCCCCAAAGGTTCAATCTCGACAAGCGCCGCGCCTTGAATTTTAAGGGGGGTTATTTTCATCACCACACCTCGATGCGCGGCACCGCGACGACGAACATCCCACCCCAATCCCGAACAAAGCCAAGCTGCTGGGAAATTTCAGCGCGCAAATTCCATGGCAGGATCAACACGTAGTCGGGTTTGGCGCTATTGATATGATCGGGCGACAAAATGGGAATGCGACTGCCGGGCAAAAACTTACCCTGCTTGGCTGGATTGCCGTCACACACAAAATCAATCCGGTCTGTGCCCACTTCGGCGTAATTTAACAACGTGTTGCCCTTGGCTGCTGCGCCATAAGCGACTACTGTTTTTCCATCTCTGTTGGCCTGATCCAAAAACGACAACAGGCCTTTACGTACCGCCTGACATTTAGCATCAAACCCCTCGTACGCTGCACGCTCCCCCAATCCAGCACTACGCTCTTTGTCACGCATGGCAGCCAAACCCAGCTTATCCTCATGACGCACACTATTGGATTTGCACGCAAATACACGCAACGAACCGCCGTGGGTAGACAGTTCTTCAACGTCGAAGACGCGCAATCCACATTCGTTAAAAATGTGCTCTACCGCCAACAGGGATAAATACGAATAATGTTCGTGATAGATGGTGTCGAATTGCACCAATTTGAGCAAGTTCAGCAGATGCGGGAACTCCACCGTCATCACGCCGTCATCTTTCAGCAAGATGGTGAAGCCTTCAACAAAACTGCGAATATCCGGGACATGGGCGAGTACGTTGTTGGCGGCCATTAAATCCGCGCCGTGCCCTAATGCGCGCAAACGCCGGGCGGTGTCGGCATTGAAAAAAGCGACTTCCGTTTCAATGCCCTTGGCGCGCGCCGCTTCGGCGCAACCCGCCGCCGGATCGACGCCCAGAACCGGCACGCCCGCCTTTACAAAGTGTTGCAGCAGGTAACCGTCATTACTGGCGATCTCGACCACTTTACTCGTAGAGCCAAGATTGAAGCGTTCGATCATGGCCTCTGCATAGATTTTAGCATGCGCCACCCAACTGGACGAATAGGACGAAAAATAAGCATAATCAGCGGTAAATATTTCGTCTGGCGGTACCTCGTCGGCAAGCTGCACCAGATGGCAGTCCTCACACACGACAGCGTGCAGGGGAAAGGTTTTCTCCGCTGCGTCCGCACTGGTGAGATAGCTGTTGGATGGCGGCTGCTCGCCCAGATCAACCAGGCTTAAGGTAATCTCTGATCCACAAAAGCGGCAATGGGTCATCGATCTACTCCGTAGTCCTGAAGCTGGTGGGTCGTGATTTCTTTGACATTCGCCCCATTGAGAAATGCACCGTACCAATCGGCAGTGATGCGCACGGCATCATCCACGTTTAACCGCGCGTTCCAGCCCAACACATCGAGCGCCAACGTCGCATCAACCGACAGCAAGGTCTTTTCCTTCAACTTTGATGGCTGGACATCTAAAACCATGTTTTGCCCCAAGGCGGTCATCATCTTTTGCGCAATCGCGCCGACGGTATAACCGGGGCCCGGTGACGGGCCAAAATTAATGGACTTCGGCGTCGCCTTGGGTTGCGTAGCCAACCGCTCAACATACATTAAATAACCCGCATTCAAATCCAGCACGTGCTGCCATGGGCGCGTGGCGTTGGGGTTACGCAGGATCAGCTTATTCCCTGCCGCCAGAGCGCGGTAAATATCAGGGACCAACCGGTCTTCGGAAAAGTCCCCGCCGCCGATCACATTGCCTGCCCGCGCGGTAGCAACCACCACATCGCGCTCACTGAAATAACTTTTGGCCCACGCATGCGCGACAATTTCTTGGGCAGCCTTGGAGGCGGAATACGGATCGTCTCCGCCCAATGGCGCGTCTTCCCGGAAGGCCTCACCGTCATCGGTGTTTTGATAGACTTTGTCACTGGTGATGATCAGCGCAACTTTAAGATTCTCGGCCCCGCGCAGAGCCTCCATCAAATTCACCGTTCCCATAACGTTGGATGCCACCGTCTCCACCGGTTCACGGTAAGATCGACGAACCAGAGCCTGCGCCGCCATATGGATAACAATTTCGGGATCAGCTTCAGCCACCGCCCGTTTTACGGCATCGGCGTCGCGCACATCGCCGATGGTGGAGCGAATGCCCGGCCATGGCGACAACAACTTAAACAGGCTTGGGTTTGTTTCCGGTGCAAGCCCGAAACCCGACACCTGCGCGCCCAAGCTTTCCAGCCACAACGCCATCCACGTGCCCTTAAAGCCCGTATGGCCGGTGAGCAAAACACGCTTGGTGCGCCAAAAATCAGGGTTAATGTTGATGCTCATAATGCAGCCCCTTCCGGGCGGGCCCGGGTGGTGGTCTTCGACGCTGCCTTGCCACGCATGTAGGCCAACGCGCCGCAAAAACGCGCCGCATCACGAAACGCCTTTTTAGGACGAAACACCAATAACGCCTTAAAACCAAACTTTAGCATCTGCCGCCAACCCAGTGTGCATGCAGCGGCGGGGCTGTGATACTTGGCTTCAAAATACAAGCGCGACCAGGACATATGGTAGAATTTTTCCCAAAGACGATCCCAGCCGCTACCAATGGATCCGCCGCCGATGTGGCGCGATACGGCACTGGGCACGACCAAAACCGCAAAGCCTGCATTCATCAGCCGCATACAGATATCGTCGTCCTCATGATAAAGAAAAATGGCATCATCAAAAAAACCCACCTTTTTGAGCGCCGACATCCGCACCAGATTTACGGCACCCGATACCACCCAGGTACAAAAAGTACCTTCGGGTTTAGGTTCATTTTCACGATTGCTGGGCATATGGTCGCGTTGAAACAAAGGCCCATTCCAGGCGCGATCAAAATCGCCGTTATTTCCGACCAACAACGGCGACAGCAGGCCTGCATCAAGATTGGCATCAGCTTGCGCCACCAATTCAGCGAACGCCTCATCAATGAACTCGGCATCGGGGTTCATCAATAACGCAAACTCCGTTTGTACCCGGTCAAGGCCCTGGCTGGCGGCGTTGCCATATCCAACGCCCACGGCATTTTGGATGATTTCGGCACTAGGCGCATGTTTGCGCACGATATCAAGGGTATTATCGTTGCTTTCATTGTCGACCACGATGATCCGCGCCGAGCGCGCCACGCTATCCAAACAAGGGCCGATTACGGCACTAGAATGGTGCGTAACAACGATGGTCGTCGTACGCGCCCAAGCATCCTGAGAGACATCCTCAGCGGGAATCATCGTTCAATTCCAGACCTTCCACGGAGCCGCGCCACTTGCCCACAACTCTTCGAGCAAGCGTTTTTCGCGAATCGTATCCATGGGCTGCCAGAATCCTTCATGCTGAAAGGCGCTGAGTTGGCCTTCACGGGTCAACCCCTCTAAAGGCTCGCGTTCCCAAACGGTGACATCGCCGTCAATGCGCGCCAACACGCTGGGCTCAAGAACAAAAAAACCGCCATTGATGAAATCCCCCTCGCCAGCCGGCTTTTCGACAAACTCACTGACCCGGTCGCCATCGAGCTTGGTAGCGCCGAAACGACCCGATGGACGCACCACGGTAAGCGTGGCCTCACGTCCCTGGGTTTTGTGGAACTGAATCAACGCTGAGATATCGACATCGGAAAGCCCATCACCATAGGTCATGCAGAACGGCTCGCCCTTGTCCAAATAGCGGGCAGCACGCTTTACCCGACCGCCAGTCATGCTTTCCGATCCGGTATCGACCAGAGTAACGCGCCAATCTTCAGCGTCTGTGGAATGGTAGGTGATTT
>JANLGW010000008.1 GCA_024653965.1 Rhodospirillales bacterium | reverse complement strand
GCGTCGCCACGCACCACGGCAAAAATTGGGGGTACTGGGCGACGTCCAGCACCAGTTCGAACATCTGCGAGGCCGAAAACGGCAACACGCGATTTTCCGCATGTGCGGGCATGCTCAGCCCTGCCCCTTAAGTTTAGCCTCACGCGCGGCCTTGAGGGCGGCGAAGTCCTTGTCGGCGTGATAACTCGAACGGGTCATCGGCGTCGCCGCCACGTGCAAAAAGCCTTTTTCCAGCGCGGCGCGTTTGTAGTCATCGAATTCTTGCGGAGTGACAAAACGATCCACGCCCGCGTGTTTGGGCGTCGGTTGCAGGTATTGGCCGATGGTCAGGAAATCGATATCGTGGGCGCGCATGTCGTCCATCACCGCCAGCACCTGCTCCGCCGTTTCGCCCAGCCCCACCATGATGCCCGATTTAGTAAACACCAGCGGATCAAGCGCCTTGGCGCGTTTCAACAGCGCCAGCGAGCCCAAATAATTCGCGCCGGGGCGGATGGCGCGATAGAGCGTCGGCACGGTTTCTAGGTTGTGGTTGAACACGTCGGGACGGGCGGCAATGACGGTTTCTAATGCGCCCTCTTTACCGCGAAAATCGGGGGTCAGCACCTCGACCGTGGTGGCGGGCGAATAGTCGTGAACCTTCAAGATCGAGGCCGCAAACTGCGCCGCGCCGCCATCGGCCAGATCGTCGCGATCGACCGAGGTGATGACCATGTGTTTGAGATTCAGTTCACGCGCCGCAATGCCGGTGTTTTCCGGCTCCAGCGGATCGACCGCGCCCGGTTTACCGGTGGCGACGTTGCAAAAGGCGCACGCGCGGGTGCAGATATCGCCCAAAATCATCACCGTGGCGTGGCGCTGCGACCAGCATTCGCCGATGTTGGGACAGGCGGCTTCTTCACACACCGTGTGCAGGTTTTTTTCGCGCATCAAGCGCCGCGTCTCGCCATAAGCGGGAGACGTCGGCGCTTTGACGCGGATCCAGGCGGGTTTGCGCGGAGAAGGATTATCCGGCTTGCCCGCCTTTTCCGGGTGGCGGAGGCGTTCTTTGGTATCCGTGTTTTCGGTTGTCATCTGCTTTGCCTAACGGCTCCGGCCCATAAAATCAACAGCAGCCTGTGCCGCAACCGCAGCCGCCCGGTTTTTTGGCCGTGATGATGGCGGAAACCACATAGTTTTCAACCCCGCGGCCGGGCGCCCAATCGGCGATGCCTTCGCGGCTTTCTTCCTTGATGTCGATGAAAATGCGCGAAAATCCCGCTTCTTCCAACCACGTTTGCAGATCGTCGACCATCGACGCCCCGGTCACGCAGCCCGACAGCAACGCCAGGTCGCCTTTGATGTCGTCGGGCATGGCGGCCGTGGCCACCACATCGGAAATGGCGATGCGCCCGCCCGGTTTCAACACGCGAAAGGCCTCGCGCAGCACCTGGGCTTTGTTGGGTGATAGGTTGACCACGCAGTTGGAAATGATCACGTCGGCGGTTTCGTCGGCGATAGGCAGATGTTCGATTTCGCCCAAACGAAACTCGACGTTTTTATAACCGCCCTTGGCCGCATTGCTGCGCGCCTTGGCGAGCATTTCATGGGTCATGTCGACGCCGATCACATGGCCCGACGCCCCCACTTTACCCGCGGCCAAAAAGGCATCGAAACCCGCGCCCGCGCCCAAATCGACCACCACCTCACCCGCCTGCATTTCGGCGATGGCTTGCGGGTTGCCGCAGCCCAGCCCCAAATTGGCGCCTTCGGGCACGGCGGCCATTTCTTCGGCGGAATAACCGAAAAAGGCGCTCATTTGCTCGGCGCTGGGGATCGCCACGTCTTCGGCGGGGCCGCAGCCGCAACCGCCTGTGGAGGGGCCGCAGCAGCCGGAATTTCCGCCCTTTTCAGCGATTTGGGCATAACTTTCGCGCACCGTTTTGCGCACATCGTGGTGCCCATGTTCAGAGTGTGTGTGTTCGGGGTGGTTCATGGTCGTTCTCCGCTTCAGCCGCCGCAGGGTGAGCCCTTGCAGCAATTGCTCGTTAAATAAGACAGCAGCCCATTCATGCGCTCATAATCGGCGCGATGGATCAGCTTGCGCCCGTCGCGCTCGACCCGCACCAGCCCGGCCAATTTCAACTGCGCCAGATGGTGATTGAGCGTCGCGGGCGGCACACCGACCGCTTCGCCGATTTCACCCACCGCCAGCCCCTGCGGCCCGGCTTCCACCAACAGGCGAAAGATATCGAGCCGGGTATCGTGGGCCAGCCCGCTTAGGGCCGTGATGATTTCTGTCTTTTCCATATTTCTAGATATATAGAATTATAATCGTTTGTCAAGCGCGTTTGTCCATTTCCCCGCGATCCGCTCCATCACAAAGGCGCATCGTAAAAAAAAAGCGACGAAACGAACTCACTTTTCTTCTTTATTTTCAATGTGCCCCTACTCCGATACCGTGCGGTTTTTTACATTTTCCGCACTGTTTTGCGCCGTTTTTCTTGCGATTTTGACGGAATTTGACAGGTCCGCGCCGCCGCAGTTTTGGTTTTTCGCCTTGGCATTGCCAAGAATAGGAATATATAGCACAATAAAGGGAAAAAGTCAACTTGTCGTCATCAGAATTTGGTTCCACTTACCCCTTAATCGAGTCCACGGCCTAAGTGTTTTGTCCCGGCATTTCGCCAATCGAGCGGTTTTATAGAGGTGTCCAGATGAGAAAAATCATTGTTACAGAATTTATGACGCTCGACGGCGTAATGCAGGCACCGGGCGGGCCCGAGGAAGATACTTCGGGCGGTTTCAAGTATGGCGGTTGGACGGTGCCGTATTTTGATGAATTTTCGGGTAAGGCCATGCAAGAGCAAATGAAGCCGCCGTTTGATCTGCTCCTCGGCAGAAAAACATATGAGATCTTTGCTTCTTATTGGCCGCAGCATGCAAAAGCGTGGCCTGGTGTTAATGAAGCAAAGAAATATGTTGTCTCACATGAAGATATGAAACTCGAATGGGAACATTCCATCCTTCTGAAGGACGACGTGGTTGCGAAGATACAAAAACTGAAAGCGGAAGACGGCGCCGACATGAAAGTGTGGGGTAGCAGCAACCTCGTCCAAACGCTTTTACAACACGATTTGGTTGACGAATTGTGGCTTAAAATATTTCCCATTACCCTTGGCTCGGGCAAACGCCTTTTTGCTGAAGGCGCAATTCCGGCGGCATTCAAACTCACCGACAGCAAGGTCTCGCCCTCGGGAGTGATCATTGTAAATTATGCGCGGGCGGGCGAAGTAAAAACCGGATCGTTTTAAATATCCCGTACGGCAGGTCCGCAACGAAGACGGTTCGGGCGTTCTTCGGCGAAACCGCGCCCGCTCACAAGTTCACGCCGCGTCGTTGTGCAGGGCCTTGGCGACCCCATCCGGCATCCGGGCGATGACCCGCAGATAACTGCGCGTGGCGGCGTCAGGGCTGCGGCGGCCCTGCTCCCAATCGCGCAGGGAACTGACGGGGATGCCAAAACGACCCGCGAAGGCGGTTTGCGACAGACCCGTGGCAGCGCGAGCACGGCGCGCCAGCATCGCGCCCTGGCCGCGCGCAAATTCATCGTCGCTGAGCGGCGCATCGGCGTCCGGCTCAACGCGGGGTTTCTTGGTAACGTCGCGTTTCACGTTCATTGGCCTTTCTCACACTGATGATGCGGCAAATCTCGCCGCGTTGGGCGTACACGCAGACCCACACCCGCCCCTTCACCTGACCGTAAGTGACGAAGCGCTCCTCGGCGTAATCGAAGCGCACATCCAAAATATCCAGCCGATTGGTGTCGGCAAGCACCTCACCCCCAAAGGCCAGAGACAAACCGTGTTTTTCCCGGTTGCCCACGTCCTTTTCCGGGTCGAACTCAATCCGCATAGCCATATTATACGGCATTGCCGTATACCCGGCAAGCGTATACTGGGCAAGCGCTTGCCGCCACGGCGATACCGCACCCGCTCAATAGCGCTGCGCCGGGTTCACTTCCATCAGTTTGTGCAGATCGGTGGATTGCTCGATATAGCGCACCGCGCCCGGATGCACGGGAGAGGTGGCGTTTTTCACCATGCCCTGCGGCGTCATTGCGGACAGCGCGGCGTGGGAAAACTTCAAATCGGTGAAATTGTTGAACAGGTGCTGGGTGAGCACGTACACCACATCTTCGGATACGTTTACCGAAGTCACCAGCACCGCGTTGACGCCGAACGACTGCACCGACGCCGACGTGCCCGGATACTTGCCGCCGGGAATGGTGGAAGTCGCAAAATACGGATAGGTTTCGATCAACTTATGCACGGCCTCGCCATGAACCGAGACCAAAACCGTTTCGCACATTTCAGCAGCGGTTTTGATGGCGGCGTTGGGATGGCCAGCCACGTACACGATGGCGTCCACTTCGTTGCCACACAGCGCCTTGGCCTGTTCATCGGCGGGGACTTCCAGGGTTTTGGCGAAGACGTCCATGCCCCAGCCCTTCATGCGCATCAGCAATTCCAAAAAGGTGCGCTGCCCAGAACCGGGGTTGCCGATGTTGACGCGCTTGCCCTTCAAATCGTCAAAGCTGCCAATGCCCGCATCGGCGCGCGCGAGAACGGTAAAGGTCTCGTTGTGCAACGCCACCACGGTGCGCAAATCGGTATTGGGGCCGACCTCTTTGAACGGGCCGAAGCCGTTGACCGCGTAAAACAGAATGTCGGACTGCACGAGGCCAAAATTCAGTTCGCCGGATTTGATTTTGTTGACGTTGTCGACCGAACCACCCGTGCTGTCGGCGCGGCACGTTATGCCGTGTTCCGCCTGGCTACGGTGCAACATGTCGCAAATCGTGGAGCCGACGGGGAAATACACACCCGACTTGCCGCCGGTGCCGATGGTGAGCGATCTCGACGCGTCTTGCGCCTGAAGTGGGGCGGAACTGAGGAACGCAACCGATAACAATGCCATAGCAAACAGACGCCATTTGCACATCGCCACAGCCTCCCCGATCAGACCCAACAAGCCCATAAGTTGATCATATCAACCGGGAAATCACCAGCAATATCACAGCTTGTGCATATACGTCACAAAGCCGATTTCTTTGCCCACTTGGTCGTAGAGTTTGCGCGCCGGGTTGGTGTTGGCGGTGCGCCAATAGACTTGCCCCCAGCCTTGTTCGCGGGCGCGGGCATAGACGCCTTCGATCAGCGCCCTACCCGCACCCTGGCCGCGCACGGCGGGATCGACGAACAGGTCTTCCAGATAACAAATCGATTTGTCGGTCCAGGTGTTGGCGTGGATCACGCAGTTGACGATGCCGACCACGCGGCCATCCTCTTCGGCGACCAGCCCGAACACGTCCGCGCGTGGCCCGGTCAACATCGACCAAGTGTGATCCGTGATGGCGGCGGGCAGGTTCGGGCATTGGTAAAAATCCAGATAACCCGCCCACAGTTCACGCCAGCGGGCTTCGTCGCGGGTTTCCAACGGGCGGATGGTAATGGGCATGGGGAGGCCTCCTGAAAGGGATTGACCACAGAGCACACAGAGAACACAGAGAACACAGAGTTGACCTTTCTTCTCTGCGGACTCTGTGCCCTCTGTGGTGAACCTTATTTAAAAATGGATCACCCGCCCATACGCGTCGAGCACACTTTCGTGCATCATCTCGGAAAGCGTCGGATGCGGGAATACGGTGTGCATCAATTCGGCCTCGGTGGTTTCCAGGCCCATGGCGATGGTATAACCCTGAATCATTTCCGTCACTTCCGCGCCGATCATGTGCGCGCCCAGCAACTCGCCCGTGGCTTCGTCGAACACGGTCTTCACAAAGCCTTCCGCTTCGCCCAGCGCAATCGCCTTGCCGTTGGCCATGAACGGGAACCGCCCGACCTTGACCTTGTAACCCTTCTCTTTCGCCTTGGCTTCGGAAAGGCCGACGCTGGCGATTTGCGGATGGCAATAGGTGCAACCGGGAATCTGCGCGGCGTTCATCGGATGCAGGCCCTTCAGCCCGGCGATCTTTTCCACGCACAACACACCTTCGTGCGAAGCCTTGTGCGCCAGCCACGGCGCGCCCGCCAGATCGCCGATGGCGTACACGCCCGGTTCGCCCGTAGCGCACCATTCATCGGTAACAACATGGGTGCGATCCACTTTGACCTGGGTGCCTTCGATGCCGATATTTTCCACGTTACCGACGATGCCCGCCGCGACGATCACACGGTCGAACTCGCGCTCCGTGGTTTTGCCGTTAGCTTCCAGCGTGACGCTGACCGTAGTTTTATTTTTCTTCAGACCCTTCACCCCTGCCGAGGTGATGATCTCCATGCCGTCTTTGCTCAATGATTTTTGCAGGAACGCGGAAACTTCGGCGTCTTCGGCAGGCACGATGCGATCGAGCATTTCCACCACCGTGGTCTTGGCCCCAAGCGTGTGGAAGAAACTCGCGAACTCGATGCCGATCGCGCCGGAGCCGATCACCAACAGGCGCGCAGGCACACTATCGGGCACCAAGGCGTCTTTGTAGTACCACACCAGTTTGCCGTCCGGTTCCATGCCCGGCAACACGCGCGCGCGTGCGCCGGTGGCCAAGATGACGTGTTTGGCGTTCAGGGTGGCGACGGGTTTACCGTCTTTGCTCACCGCCACCTTGCGCAGGCCTTTTTCGTGGCCCGCCAATGCGCCAAAACCGTCGAACACCTCGACCTTGTTTTTTTTCAGCAGCCCAGCCACGCCCATGTTCAGACGTTTGGCGACGGTGCGCGAGCGTGCCACGATGGCTTGCAGATCGAAGCCGACACCTTGGGCGCTGAGGCCGTAATCCTTGGCGTGGTTGAACTGGCGATACACTTCCGCCGAACGCAGCAGCGCCTTGGTCGGAATGCAGCCCCAGTTGAGGCAGATGCCGCCTAAGTGGTTCGCTTCAACCAGCGCCACTTTCATCTTGAGCTGCGCGGCGCGAATGGCAGCAACGTAACCACCCGGCCCGCCGCCGACGACGATGAGATCAAAATTGGTTTCAGCCATGTTGTGATCCTCGCCCTTACAGCGCCAGCAGCGCGGGTTCTTCGATGATGCGCTTGAAGGCGGCCAGGAACTGCGCCCCCACCGCACCATCGACGCTGCGATGATCGACGCTGAGCGTGCAGCTCATCACCGTGCCCACGGCCAACTGCCCATCGACGACGATGGGGCGCGCCTCACCCGCGCCCACCGCCAAGATGCACGACTGCGGCGGGTTGATGATGGCGGCGAAATCCTTCACGCCATACATGCCTAAGTTCGAGATGGTGAAGCCTGCCCCGGTGTATTCTTCGGGCATTAGCTTGCCGTCGCGCGCGCGGGCGGCGAGCGCTTTCACTTCCGCCGAAATAGCGGACAAGCCCTTGGTATCGGCATAACGCACCACCGGAGTGATCAAACCGTTGGGCGTGGCGACAGCGACCGAAACGTCCACCGCGTTGAACAGCAAGATGGCCTCGTCGGTCCATTGCGCATTGGCTTCGGGAACTTCGACCAGAGCTTTCGCTACCGCCTTGATCACAAAGTCATTGACTGAAATTTTGTAACCGTCATCCCCCTTGGGCGATGCGGCGTTAATCGCTTCGCGCATCTGCAACAGCTTGTCGATGCGGCAATCGACGGTGAGGTAAAAGTGCGGCACGGTCTGTTTGGATTCTTGCAGCCGCGACGCGATGATCTTGCGCATGGTGGAATGCGGTACGGCGGTATACGAACCGCTGGCGGGTAATGCCGCTGGCGATGATGCAGCCTTGCCAGCGCGCGGCGCAGCGGCACCCGGCTTAGCCTGCTCCACGTCGCGTTTAACAATGCGCCCATGCGGGCCGCTGCCCGGCACTGTGCCTAAATCAATGCCCTTGGCCTTGGCGATGCGCTTGGCCAGCGGCGAGGCAGACACCCGCCCGCCCCCCTGGGTGCCCGATAACGGCACGACATGAATGAGTTTAGCGGCAGTGGCGACGGGAGCAGCGGGCGCAGCAGGTGCGGCGGGTGTTTGGGCGGTCTTCGGCGCATAAGCTTTAAGTGCGCTGGCATCCTCGCCTTCTTCCAACAAAAGCGCGATGACGGCATTGACCGCCACACCTTCGGTCGGTGCGGGCACGATGATTTTACCCATCACGCCTTCGTCTGCGGCTTCGACTTCCATGGTGGCTTTATCGGTTTCGATATCGCACAGCACGTCGCCCGCTTTGACCGTATCGCCTTCGGCTTTTTTCCACTTGGTCAAATTGCCGTGTGTCATGGTCGGCGACAGGGCGGGCATCAAGATTTCGATGGGCATGATCGTCCCCCCTTTAAGCGTAACAAACGGCTTTTGCCGCCGCTGCAATTTTTTCCGCCGTCGGCACTGCCAACGCTTCGAGATTGGCGGCATAGGGCATGGGCACATCTTCGCCATGCACCCGCACCACCGGAGCGTCCAGGTCATCAAAAGCCTGTTCCATCATCAGCGCGGCAATCTCCGCGCCGATGCCCGACTGCGGCCAGCCTTCCTCGACGCTGACGATGCGATTGGTCTTTTTCACCGAGTTCACGATGGTCTCGACGTCCAGCGGACGGATGGTGCGCAGGTTGATGACCTCCGCCGAAATGCCTTCTGTCGCCAATTGCTCGGCAGCCTTCAACGCCAAGCCCACCACGCGCGAAAACGCGGTGATGGTGACATCGGTTCCGGCGCGTTCGATCTTGGCTTTGCCGATGGGCAGCACGAAATCATCCGATGCCGGAACGTCAAACGTGACGCCGTACATCAATTCGTTTTCCAAAAACACCACCGGGTTGGGATCGCGGATCGCGGCTTTGAGCAGACCCTTGGCGTCGGCGCCCGACCACGGGGCCACGACCTTCAAGCCCGGCACCGAACCGTACCACGCGGCGAAACACTGGCTGTGCTGCGCGCCGACCCGTGAGGCGACGCCGTTGGGGCCGCGAAACACAATCGGGCAACCCATCTGCCCACCCGACATATAAAGCGTCTTGGCGGCGGAGTTCACCACATGGTCCATGGCCTGCATGGAGAAGTTAAACGTCATAAATTCGATGATCGGCTTCAGACCGCCAAAACCCGCGCCCACACCAAGACCGGCAAAACCGTATTCGGTGATGGGGCTGTCGATGACGCGGCCTGAGCCGAATTCTTCGAGCAGACCTTGGCTGACCTTATAGGCGCCTTGGTATTCAGCGACTTCTTCACCCAGCAAAAAGATGGTGGCATCGCGGCGCATTTCTTCGGCCATGGCGTCGCGCAGGGATTCCCGCACCGTCTGGCTAACCATCGCGCCGGTGTATTCCGGCTCGGCGGCAACGGGAGTTGTGATGCGGGCCGGAGCCGGGTCTGCGTGCGCCGCCATGGCGGGTACGTCGTCGCAAATAATCGGCGCGGGTGTGGATTTGGGCGTCTGTCCAGCCTGATCGACCATATCCAGCGCGTCGGCGCCTTCGCCTTCTTCCAACAACAGCGCGATCACCGCGTTGACCGGCACGGCTTCGCTTCCGCCGGGCACCAAGATTTTGCCCATCACGCCTTCGTCCACGGCTTCGACTTCCATGGTCGCTTTATCGGTTTCGATATCGCACAGCACATCGCCCGCTTTGACCGTATCGCCTTCGGCTTTTTTCCACTTGGTCAGATTGCCGTGGGTCATGGTCGGCGACAGGGCGGGCATCAGAATTTGAATCGGCATGTCTCTATCTCCCCCCGCTCAAGCTTCGACCAAAATGTCGGTATACAGCTCAGCCGGATTGGGTTCGGGGCTATTTTTCGCGAATTCGGCGGCATCGGTAACGATGGCCTTAATCTCGCGGTCGATCTCTTTGAGCGCGTTTTCATCGGCGACCTTGGTTTTCAAGATGACCTCGCGCAGGTTGTCGATGGGGTCCTGCTCGGAACGCACCTTGGACACTTCATCTTTGGAACGGTACTTGGCCGGGTCGGACATGGAATGCCCACGATAACGGTAGGTCAGCATTTCCAGAATGTACGGCCCCTTGCCGCCGCGCACATGATCCAACGCGGTGGCGGTAGCGGCCTTGACCGACATGACGTCCATGCCGTCCACCTGTGCGCCGGGAATACCGTGGGCGGAACCGCGCTGATACAGCGCCGTAGTGGCCGAAGCGCGCGACACCGAGGTGCCCATACCGTACTTGTTGTTTTCGACGATATACAGCACCGGCAACCGCCACAGCTGCGCCATGTTGAAACTTTCGTAGACCTGACCCTGATTGATCGAGCCGTCGCCGAAATAGGTGAAACACACGCCGCCGTCCTGATTGTATTTGTGCGCGAACGCCAAACCGGTGCCCATCGGCACCTGGCCGCCGACGATGCCGTGGCCGCCGTAGAATTTCTTTTCGCGGCTGAACATATGCATGGAACCGCCCTTGCCGCGCGAATAACCGCCTTCGCGGCCCGTCAATTCGGCCATCACGCCCTTGGGGTCCATGCCGCACACCAGCATGTGGCCGTGATCGCGGTACGAGGTAATAACGCTGTCTTGGGGCTGGGCGTTGGCCTGCGCGCCGACCACCACGGCCTCCTGACCGATATAGAGGTGACAAAAACCGCCGATCAAACCCATGCCATACAGTTGCCCCGCCTTTTCCTCGAAGCGCCGGATCAGCAGCATTTCGCGGTAATACGCCAGCAGATCGTCCGACGCTACCTGAGCCTTAGGCGCGCGCTGACGTGCAGGCGGCTTGGTTTTGGCGATGGTGCGCGGCGCTTTGGCGGCGGATTGAGCGGGTTTGTTTGCCTTGGCGTTTTTGACCATGAGGTCACCTCCGTCGTTGCCTATCCACCCGAAACAATACGCAGCTAAAGTACGCGGCTACCGGGCAGACTCAACGAAAGAGGATATAGAGCCGGACTCCCCTACGCAAGAAATTTACAGCAACATAACCAATTGAAAATAATGCATATTTTATAATTAACTCGATAACAGTTAATCGATTTTCTGCGGTTTTTTCAAATACTGCAACGCATCAATTTCATGCTGCAAAGCACCATTTAAAATGACGCCGAATGAGATTCGGCGGCTTATTTGGCGGCTTGCAGACGCCCAAGGAAAAACCGCCAACGAGGTCAAAACAACCCCAGTTGGCGGCGCTCGATGGAATGCAGGGCGCTCGTTGTTTTAAGAAACCACCTTGCGCAATTCGGTGAGGAAACTGGCCACTTCCAGGTTGAGACTTTCGGCCTGGTGCGACAACGCGGTCGCTTCGTCGAGCACGTTGGCGGCCGCATCGCCGGTGGAATTCGCCGCCTGCAACACTTCGCCCACGTTGCGGCTGACATCTTCGGTGCCCGCCGCCACCGCGCCGACGTTTTCGGTAATGCGCGAGGTGATGGAACTTTGCTGATCGACCGCCGTCGCCACCGCGTTGGAAATCGAACTGATGGAATTGATGGTCTCGCCGATGACGCGGATGGCCTTCACGGCATTATCGGTAGCGGTCTGAATGCCGCCGATTTGCGCGGTAATTTCCTCGGTCGCGCGCGCGGTCTGGTTGGCTAAGTTCTTGACCTCGCCCGCCACCACGGCAAACCCTTTGCCGCTATCGCCCGCGCGGGCCGCTTCGATGGTCGCATTCAGCGCCAGCAAATTGGTCTGCTCGGCGATTTCGGTGATCATCTTGACCACCTCGCCCACCCGTTCGGCGGCCTCGCTCAGGCTTTGCACATGAACATTGGCGTTTTCGGCCTCGGTCACGGCAGAGGTCGCGATGCGCGACGATTCCGCCACTTGGCGGCGAATATCGCCGATGGAGGCATACAGTTCTTCGGCGGCACCCGCCACATCGTTCACATTGGTCGCCGCACTTTGCGCCGCGGAGGCCACGATTTTAGTACGCTGGGTGGTATCGGACGCCGTCGTCGCCATGCCCTCCGCGGTATCGTTCAGTTTGCGCGACGCATCGGTCACGCGCGCCACCACGCCCTGGGCGGTCTGTTCAAACGCGCTGGAAACCATGGAAAAATTGGCGATACGATCCGCCATGCCCGCCGTCGCCGCGTTGCTGGTGCGTGCGGAATGCAAAAAGTTGCCTTCCATGCCGTCTTCGACGATGCGGCGGAAATATTTGTTTTTGCTGACCGCCTTCATCGAGGCGCCGGATTCCCGCACAAAAGCGTCGGTACGGTCGATCAGGCCGTTCATACGCAGCAGCAAATCGCGCAATTCGCCGCCTTCGCGGATATCGACGTAACGCGCTTCGAAATTCCCCCGCTCAACCTCACGGCACACGTCGGTGGCCTGCGCCAAAACCTTGCGGGTGCGGTTTTGCATCTGCCAGCTCAGGCTCGCCAGCAAAACGAAGCCCAGCGACAACACCAGGGTAATCCAGTCGGGACCGACATTCAGCCAACCCACGATACCGACCAAGATGCCCAGGGCGGCGGATGCGGCGGTCAGCCATGCGGCCTTAGAGAGAGAAGATGAGTTCATCGTAGCTCACGCCTTTTTCGTTCAATAGATCAAGAACCGCCTGGAACGAAACGGCCAGGCCTTCTTTGCTGTTATCAAAGCTGTTCTCGGCGTCCAGCAACTGCTTATACAAGGGCGTGATCACGCCTTCGACCACGTCGCGGCGGGGCACCCGGCGGCTGGAATGATAGCTGATGATGTTGCCCTGTTCGTCAAAACTGGGCGTCACGTGGGCGAACACCCAGTAATGATCGCCGTTTTTGGCGCGGTTGAGCACATAAGCGAAAATTTCTTCGCCCGCTTCCAAGGTGTCCCATAACAGCTTGAATACGCAGCGCGGCATGGCGGGATGGCGCACGATGGAGTGCGGCTGGCCGAGCAATTCCTGCTCGGTATACCCGGCGATACGCTGAAATATTTCGTTGGCGTAGGTAATTCGCCCCTTCAAGTCCGTCTTGCTGACGATGACTTCATTAGGCTTGAAAAACCGCTCGACCCCCGTCAAGGAGAGGTTTTTTAAATCGCTCATTGTATGTGTTCAATTCGTTGTCTAGGTGTGGGCAGGTCTAGTACATCGTGGGCTACCCGCGTCTGGCCTACGCGCGGGTTACGCCAAGAACACTAGAGCAAACAAACAAAATTGAAAATGAAAAATATAGTCTATTTGTCATATCTAAAGAGATATGACCGCTCGACCTTAGCGATATGCACCTCAAACTCGGCATACCATTTTGAACGTCCCAAAGCCTGTGCATGCAGGTGCTCAGGATGGTTACGCCACGCCTCAATGGCATCCAAGCTTTGCCAATAACTCACCGTGATGCCAAACCCGCTGGCATCACGGGCGCTGTCCATGCCTAAAAAACCCAGCTGAGCTTTTGCCAGTTCCACCATGCGCTTTGCCATGATGCCATAGCCCTCGGCATCTTCTGTGGTGCGCTGACTAGGAAAGATAACGGTCCAGTAGGGAGGTTGCGGTTTGTCCGACATGATCCGTCATACGTCTAGCGTGGGTTCACATCTGCAACAACTTGGGGAATGCGTTGCGGGTGAGTAATGACGACCGCCTCATCGGCGTAGCCGTACCCCAACATATGGCGGGCGCGTTCTTCCAACAAATCGGGATCGAGGCTGTCGGAGCGCAGTGCGTAAACCTTGCGCTCCATATTCATGCGTTCGGCGCGGGCGTCCAACACTTGGGACTGCAATTGCTCGACGTCTTGGCGCAATTTCCCCAGCGCAATCAGACCCCGATCGCCCTGCACGGCATGATAGGCAAAATACACCACCACGGTCATGCCGATCACAGGCCCCGTAATCTGGCCCGCGCGCACCCTTAGTTCGTAAACAATGCCCACCCGACAATCCCCACGGTTATCTTCTTCCCGTACAATCAGGATGTTCCTTTCCGACATTCTTGTCGGACACGCTGGCATCATGAACCGCAAACGGTTAAAAAGCCCCTAATCTAGAGCTCCACCTAAAGCTGCGCTTCCAGGCGTTCACAGATGGTTTTGAGCACCTTGATGCGGGCATAGTATTTGGAGTTGGCTTCCACCAACGTCCACGGCGCCAATTCGCTCGAGGTGCGTTCCACCATGTCGCACACCGCGCGCACGTAGTCGTCCCACTTGTCGCGATTGCGCCAGTCTTCATCGGTCAGCTTGAAGCGCTTATAGCCCGTGGCCTCACGTTCATTGAAGCGCGCCAACTGTTCTTCGGAAGTGATGGCCAGCCAGAACTTGCACACGATCGCGCCGTGGCGTGAGATGCTTTCTTCAAAATCGTTGATTTCGCCATAGGCGCGCAGCCAGTCGGATTTGGCGCAGAACCCCTCGACACGTTCCACCAAAACGCGCCCGTACCAGGATCGGTCGAAAATGGTGGTGTGGCCGGTACGCGGCAGCTTGCGCCAAAACCGCCACAGATAAGGCTGGACCTTTTCTTCGTCGGTCGGCGCCGCAATGGGGGCGATGTCGTAACTGCGGGAATCCAACGCCGCCGTAATCCGGCGAATGGCCCCGCCCTTGCCGGCCGCGTCGTTGCCTTCAAATACGCAAATCAGCGAACGATCTTTGAACTTCGGCGAACGCATCAGTTTGCTCAAGCGCCCCTGATAGAGTTCCAATTGCTTGGCGTACTCTTTTTTATCCAGCTCCAAGGTATAATCCAAAGATGCCAGCAGATTGCGGCTGTCGCCATGTTCCAGCGCTTCGACCGGCACCGATAGCGGCAAGGGTTTGACGCCGCCGTCTTTCAAGCGCCCCTGAATGGCCTTCAGCAGCGTGCGCCCGACGGTCAGGTTGCGGTATTTTTCGTCGGTGGCTTCGACCACGATCCACGGCGCGTGCGCGGTGGAGGTGCGGCGCAAGACGTGCTCGGCCACGGGGATCATTTTATCGTAAAGATCCACCCCTTCCCAATCGCGCTTGGTCACGTGCCACTTGGTTTCTTTTTTCGATTCCAGGGTTTTGAGGCGCTTTTTCAGATTGTCTTTAGACAGATGCAGCCAGAATTTTAAGATCAGCGCCCCTTCTTCGGCGAGCATGCGTTCGAAGCGGATGAAATCATCCAGATAGGCATCCAGATAATCCTGGCCCTTGCCGCCTTCGATGTGTTCGCGCATGGGGAAGCTGTACCACGAGCCGAAAAAGATGCCGATCGTGCCGCGCGGCGGCAGACGACGCCAAAATTTCCACATCGCCGGGCGGTCGAGCTCTTCGTCCGACGCTTCGCCCATGGCATGCGAGTGAATGGAACGGGGGTCCATCCAAAAGTTCAACGTATTGGCGGTTTCGCCTTTACCCGCGCCATTGACGCCGGACACGATCAGAATGACGGGGAACGGTTTTTTCTGGCCCAGTTCGAACTGCGCGTCGAGCAGCGCCTCGCGCAGTTTCGGAATTTCGTCTTTGTATTCGGCCTTATCAACGGTGTGACCCAGCTCGGCGGTCTCAAACATAAACGTCCTCCCTCAAACCTTGCGGCCTGAAACCTTATGGCCTCAAACCTTACGGCGCGCCAAAATCCTAGCACGATAACAAGACGTTGCGATAGGACCGTCGTTGAGGGAACTGAATTTTAATACATCACACGATAGGATGACGGTGGGGCAGAATCAGGAGTAGACCGAATGGGTGACACTAAGGCTACCCAGCCTAGCGCTAAGCCGGAAAAGGAAAAAACCGAACGCGAGAAGCCGGAGCGTGAAAGGTCGTTTGAAAATGTCCCGTCGTCGCTCGACGAAATGACCCACCTGGAGCTTCAGCTTCTATACCGGGAGTCCGCCGACACCGTTCGTTTCGCCAAACACATTCAATGGTGGACGGTAAGCGCTTCGTTGATCATGTTTTTTGCCTTCATCGGTATCGCCAAATTTGTCGGCGCCAATATGGGCTATGCGAAGATTCTCACCGCGCTGGTGATTTTCGTCGCCATGACCAGCATCACGGCGCTCGTCATCTATCAATTTTGGCAATACAACGAACAGCGCAAACTGGCCGAAATCACCAAGAATTTTTCGAGTTTGTTCAAAAAGATACGCCGCATAAAATCCAAAGGCGAAAGCGACGTTCACCGCTACACGCTGTTGGCTTTTATGGTGATCACCGTCATCATCGGCGGGGTGATGTCGTACAACGGCGTGTTGCAGATCGCCACGCCCTAAAATTACGCGTTCTGAATTAAAAGATCAGCGGCGGCTGCGGCAACGGTTGCACATGCGGTGGTGCGGGCCTTCGGAACGGAACTCGTCCCCACAGCCCAAACATTTGCGCGCGGTGGTCTTGGCTTCATAAGCGATGCGAAGCTGTTCTTTCGCTTTGGCGTTTTTGGCCGCTTTTGCCTGCTTTTCAAGCGACACGGCTTCATCAAGGGTCAGCTCGACATCAAGGTCTAGGGCACAAACGGAATTCATCGTGGACATGGCGTCCTCCTGGTCAATCAATGTGTTTCGCCCACAAATGGACGCTTCGATGGCTTTTAAGCCCCTTAGACTCTAGGCCCGGGCGATGGATTTGATCTTGGCGCGGCGCTGGTTGGAGCGCTGCGCGATCTCGTTGTCTTGGTCCTGAATGGCGGTGCGCGCCAGATCGTCGATGGAATCGCCAAACGATTGGTCGAGCAAATCGCACGATACGCGCCGGTTCGACGTCACGGTGCCGTCTTCATATGTAACATTGAACATCATGAACGCGGCGCTTTTGCCTTTGGGTTTACTGCGAGCCATCACTCGAACTCCATCTTGATGCGAACTGTGACAAACAACCCACAGCGACCATGCGGCGCGCCTTGACAAAGGCCCGCCCAAGCAATCGACACGACCCCTAAAAGGAAAAACCAACCCAAAGCAGCAGCTGGGCTGGCGAATGATCGGGATATCGTTTGAAATGAGGTGTTGTTGCGCGCGCATAAGGCGCTTCAATGGCCCATAAGTCAAGGAAAATCGCCATTTACGCATTGCAAATGCTAAAGGGCGGCGGCAAATAAGGCGGCCCCAGGATGCAGGACCGCCTTCGATGCTTCGGTCGCCGCGCGAGTGAAAATTAAATCGCTCGCACGCTAGGTCTCCGCCATAGCACACGCGATAACAAACAA
The DNA here is from genome assembly GCA_024653965.1 of Rhodospirillales bacterium. Lineage (GTDB taxonomy): Bacteria > Pseudomonadota > Alphaproteobacteria > Rhodospirillales > Magnetovibrionaceae > JANLGW01. The sequence continues at coordinate 5,170 of JANLGW010000008.1, read as the reverse complement.
TATAAAAAAATAAACATCTATTGATTGTGTCCAAAAAAACTCTTATACGTAGCCTATCATTTTTGCAATGCTACTTAAGAGGAGGCGTGTAGATGGTTAAAAAGCCGACCACAACGAGCAAGCAAACAAAAGTCAAAACAGGAATCTCCAAAGAACTAAGCACGTTCATAGAAGACAAGCGCAAGGCGCTTGCCAGCAAAATCGGGGCTATTCCCGATGAAATGCTGCTTGAATTTGGAAGCGCCCGCATTCCGGGCGCTGGCCCGCTGCAACACGGCGGTCATTTCTCGGACTGGCACGATTCTTTCTCCAACGAAGGAACATGGTGGAAGAGCTGGGGCAAAGCAGGTGACGCATTGGTGCAACGCGACAGGGTCACTGAAGTCCAACCCGCAGAAATGGTTTCGGCCATCTCCAAGGTTCAAAAGGTCATGAAGGACGGATGAACCTTGACGCGTCCATCGCTGAAGACACGACACCTCGAAAGGAAACGCCTCACGGTTTCACCCTAGTGGTGCTTCAATCGTCTTCGCTGTGCAATCTCAACTGCCGCTATTGCTACGTCCCAGGACGCATGGCAGCCGAAAAAATGGATAATGAAACGCTCGATGCCGCTTTCCGCCTAACGGTCGGCGCAGAGGATCGGCGTAAGGTTACCCATGAGTTTCTCTGGCATGCTGGCGAACCCCTGGCCGTAGGGCTCCCCTTCATGCGCAACGCCGTAGAACGATGCGTAGACATTGCCTTGGCAGACACGCGCTTCCAATTCACTGTGCAAACCAACGGAGTGCTCGTAACCCCTCAGTGGGCGCGTTTTTTAAAGGAATGGAACTTCGGCGTCGGCATATCCATAGACGGCCCCCATTTTCTTCACGATGCAAATCGGCGCAATTGGGCCAACGAGCCTACTCACGACAAGGCGCGACGAGGATTGGACATCCTTTTGAATGAGGGATGCAATACTTCCGTCCTCGCTGTGTTGACCAAAGATTCCCTCGATTACCCCGACGAAATTTTTGATTATTTTTTGGCTTCTGGAACACCGGGACTGGGCTTCAATATCGAAGAAATCGAAAATCAAAACACCGAAACCTCATTCGGCGCGAACCCCATGGGTAAACACAACAAGGACGCACATCAACGCAGGGTCCGCGCCTTTTTCGATCGCCTGTTCGAGCGCTGGTGGCCACACCGTGACAAGATACAAATTCGCGAATTTGTTGATGTCATGCGCTGCGCCTCTGCCTTTCGCGCGGACAACGGCTTTTCACGCAGCCCGGATGAAGGCCGGATGCTGGGCATCGTAACCATTATGCGCAACGGCAAGGTTGCAACCTTTTCGCCCGAGTTCGCGGGAGCGACATCAAGCGCATACGGTGATTTTGTGGTCGGCGACGTTCACACCATGTCGTCCTTAAACGACATTCTCGCCTCTCCCGTCTATGCCCGGCTCAAAAACGATATCCAATCGGGGATAACCGCCTGCCGCGACAATTGCATCTACTACCCCATCTGCGGCAGCTCATTCATTTCCAACCGTTACTTCGAGCATGGAACATTTCTCCAGCCCGAAACCTTCACCTGTGTCGCCATGCGTCAAACCGTCGCCGAAGCGGCTTTTGCAGGCTTGGCTCACGAGGCGAAAAAAGGTCATGCAGGGCAAAGCCCTTCTGCCTACCAAGGCTAGCCCCCTAGTAGATTTCCAGCCACTATCCCTGCCCGGCCTGCTTGAACAAGAGCGCCGACCTCGATCGGGCGCGCCATCGGCGCAATAAAAAAGGCGGCCCGAAGACCGCCTTTTTTTGCCGATTTATTCTCGCTTAACGCAGGATCGAACGTCCGGCGTATTTGCCGACCGGATCAAGCTCTTCGGCGATGCGGATCAGTTGGTTGTACTTGGCCATACGATCCGAGCGCGACATCGAGCCGGTTTTGATCTGGCCCGCGTTGGTGGCCACCGCGATGTCGGCGATGGTGGCATCTTCGGTTTCGCCCGAACGGTGCGAAATCACCGTCGTCCAGCCCGCACGATGCGCCATTTCCACGGCTTCGAAGGTTTCCGATAACGTGCCGATCTGGTTCACTTTGATCAAGATCGAGTTGGCGGCGCCTTTTTTAATGCCTTCGGCCAAGATTTTAGGATTGGTGACGAAGATGTCGTCGCCCACGATCTGGCACTTGGAACCCAGCGCGCCCATCAGCGCCACCCAACCGTCCCAATCTTGTTCGGCCATGCCGTCTTCGATGGAGAAAATGGGGTATTTGCCGACCAGCGTTTCCAGATAACGGACCATTTCGTCGGAACCGAGCGACTTGCCCTCGCCCGCCAGTTCGTATTTGCCCTTTTTATAGAATTCAGACGCCGCCGCATCAAGCGCCAGCATCACGTCGTCACCCGGCGTATAACCCGCAGCCTCGATGGCCTTGAGCACAAAACCAATGGCCGCGTCGGTGCTGGATACCGCCGGCGCAAAACCGCCTTCGTCGCCGACGTTGGTATTGAGGCCCGCGTCGTGCAGGCCTTTTTTCAACTGATGGAACACTTCCGAACCCATGCGCACGGCATCGGCGACCGACGGAGCACCCACCGGCATGATCATGAATTCTTGAAAGTCGATGGGATTGTCGGCATGCGCGCCGCCGTTGATGATGTTCATCATCGGCGTCGGCAGAATGTGCGCGCTGGGACCACCCAGATAGGCGTAGAGCGGCAGCGCCGCTTCTTCCGCCGCAGCCTTAGCCGCCGCCATCGACACGCCCAAAATGGCGTTGGCGCCCAGGCGCGACTTGTTTTCCGTGCCGTCCAGCTCGATCATGGTGCGGTCGAGCAAAAGCTGTTCTTCCGCGTCCATGCCCACCAGCGCGTCGGCCAGTTCGCCGTTGACGCTTTCACAGGCCTTCAGCACGCCCTTGCCGCCGAAGCGGGTTTTATCGCCGTCGCGCAGCTCCATGGCTTCGCGGGTGCCGGTCGATGCGCCCGAAGGCACGGCGGCGCGGCCAAAAGAGCCGCTTTCCAAAATTACGTCCACCTCGACGGTGGGGTTGCCGCGGGAATCCATAATCTCGCGGGCGAAAATGTCGACGATTGCCGTCATTTTAAGGTTTCCTTTTCTGAGCTTCGTTTGCGCGCCGGACTATAATGACACCGGGTGCATTTTCGCAACCGTATCAATCGCCATTAAGGTCTTCAGCACGTCGGGGAGTTCTTTGATCGGTATCATATTGGGGCCGTCGGATGGTGCCGAGTCTGGGTCGTCATGGGTTTCCAAAAACACCCCGGCAATGCCCAGCGACACCGCCGCGCGCGCCAAAATCGGCGCAAACCGGCGGTCGCCGCCCGAGGAACCGCCCTGCCCACCCGGCTGCTGCACCGCGTGGGTGGCGTCCATGATGATGGGAAAGCCCGTATCGGCAGCCATCTGCGGCAGGCCGCGCATGTCGGTGACCAGTGTATTGTAGCCAAACGAGGTGCCGCGTTCGGTGATCAAGACCCGCTCATTGCCGCTGCCGGTGATCTTGGCGACCACGTTTTTCATGTCCCAAGGGGCTAAAAATTGGCCTTTTTTGACATTGACCACCTTGCCGGTTTGCGCGGCGGCGACCAGCAAATCGGTCTGGCGGCACAAAAACGCCGGGATCTGCAACACGTCCACCACTTCAGCGACGGGTTTGCATTGCAAGGCGTCATGCACATCGGTCAACACCGCCAGGCCCAATTTGTCTTTGATTTCACCAAACACGTTGAGCGCCGCATCCAGGCCCAGCCCGCGTTTGCCCGAAAGCGAGGTGCGGTTGGCCTTGTCGAACGAGGTTTTATAGATCAGCCCTAAGCCCAACTTTTGTGTCAGTTCCTTGAGCGCCACCGCCATTTCCATGGCGTGATCGCGGCTTTCCATCTGGCACGGCCCGGCGATCAGCACCAACGGCAAATCATTGCCAAAGGTGACGTTACCGACGGAAACGTGTTTGCTGGTTTGAGACATGAGTTATTTCACCACAGAATACACGGGGTTCACAGAGGAGAGTTCATAAGCTCAGAGGACCAACCGACGAATGCCATCTTTTAACAAAGCGACATTAAAATTCATCAGCAACCCTTTGTTTATTCCGCTCAATTTCATGTAAGTCAAAAGCTGCGCCTGATGAACGGGACTCACTTCATTGACCGACTTCAATTCAATCAAAACCTTGTCTTCGACAATCATATCAGCCCGAAACGCGCAGTCGATCTTTGTACCCTTGTAATCGACTTTAATGGGCACTTGAGTTAACACCCCTAGCCCCGCATCCGACAACTCTTTGAGCAAACAGGCCTCGTAAGCGGATTCTAACAAACCGGGGCCAATCGTTTTATGAACCTCTATGGCGCAACCGATAATTTTATCCGTCAAAGGGTCTTTCATATGATCTCGCCTTAAACACCTCTGACGCTTATTTTTTCACCACAGAGTACACAGAGGACACCGAGTTGAGTTTGACAGGACCTCTGTGACCTCTGTGTGCTCTGTGGTTATGCCAATCCTTAAACCAGACGTTCCTGCTGCACGGCGGCGGCGATGAACGACACGAACAGCGGATGCGGCTCGAACGGGCGCGATTTCAGTTCCGGGTGGAACTGTACACCCACGAACCACGGATGGTTCGGCCATTCGACGATTTCCGGCAACACGCCGTCCGGCGACATGCCCGAAAACACCATGCCTGCCGCTTCCAGCTTAGGCATATACGCGGTATTTACTTCATAACGATGACGGTGGCGTTCCGAAATGGTGGTCGAACCGTAAATTTCATAGGCCTTGGTGCCTTTTTTAAGGGTGCAGTCATACGCACCCAAGCGCATGGTGCCGCCCAAATCGCCATCGGCGGCGCGTTTTTCCAAATCGCCCGCCTTGGCCCATTCGGTCATCAGGCCCACCACCGGATCGGTCGGTTTGCCCAATTCGGTCGAGCCCGCACCCTTGAGGCCCGCGATGTTGCGCGCCGCTTCGATCACCGCCATCTGCATGCCCAAACAAATGCCGAAATACGGAATGTTGCGTTCGCGCGCGAACTGCACCGCCTTGATCTTGCCTTCGGTGCCGCGTTCGCCGAACCCGCCCGGCACCAAGATGCCATGCACGCCTTCCAGGTGATGCACGATGCTGGTGTCGTCTTGTTCGAAGATTTCCGC
>JANLGW010000002.1 GCA_024653965.1 Rhodospirillales bacterium | reverse complement strand
GGCGTCTCAACGTTTTCAGTTGAGGAGATTTTCCGGTGTTCAAGGTCAACAGCTATTTCGACGGCAAGGTGCAATCGATCGGGTTTCAGGGCGAAAAACTGCCCGCCACCGTGGGCGTGATGGCCCCTGGCGAATATGAATTCGGCACCTCGCAGAAAGAAACCATGACCGTGGTGTCCGGGGTGCTGACGGTCAAGTTGCCCGGCGCGGGCGAGTGGCAGACCTTCAAGGCGGGCGACAGCTTTATCGTCGCCGCCAATACCAAGTTCCAACTGCAGGTGCCCGCCGACGCCGCTTATCTCTGCACCTACGAATAAGTTCCGACGTCTTAAAAGGCAAAAGCCCCCAGGTCCGGCCCGGGGGCTTTTCTTTTGCGCCGGGTGGCCTTACCTATGAACCGGGCCAATGAAGCGGGCCGGGGCAAAAAGGGGAAAATGATGCACAAGCGGGTCGCGCTTTGGGCCGTGTTGGTGCTTTTAGCGCCAGTCGCGGCATCGTTTGTCGCATTGCCCGCCTTCGCGGGTGAATTGACCGTCCCGCGCGCCGACTTGGAAAGCGCCTGGCAGGCGCGCATCCGCAGTTTTTTGGCGCTGGGCAAACTGCCGTTGATCGACCTGGAAAGCAGCCTGCAACAAGAACAGGCGGAGCAATATGTTCCCGCCGCGTTCGAGACTTTTGATGAGTTGGGCATCGCCTTGATGTCGGCGGACGGTTACCAGCGCGAGCAAGACGGCTCCAACGGCTACCGTTGGAGCACTTACATCCTTGATCTGGTAAACCGTTATCCCGCGTATTTCATTCCGACCGCCAACGGTGGCACCAATCCGAACTGGCTGAATGAAAAGGGCGGCAAGCCTGAGCATTTTATCGATCAGATGGAAACGGCGATCCGCTCCGGCGCTTATTATTCCATGGGGGAGTTCGATTTCCTCCATTATATGTCGTCGAGCCAGTGCCAGAGCGGGCGCACCGACCGCGACAGCGATATTGCGCTGAACGGTGCGAACGGTCATCGCGTGTTTGCTTTATCCGCCGAAACCGGGGTGCCTTTTGTCATCCACCTGGAAGCCGAGGATCATGCGTTAGACGCGCTGGATGAAATGTTGGCGGCGTATCCAAGGGCCAAGGTCATCGTCGCGCACTTCGGTCAGATCCGCCATCCCGAAGCACAAGGCCGCTTTACCCCTCAGTTGGTGCGCAGTCTGCTGACCCGTCATGCCAATTTGTTTTACGACCTGTCCACGGGCAATCCCAACCGCAAGTACAAATGCTCAGGACCAGGAAACAACACGGTTTTAGTCGGGGACACCGTTTTGTGGCAAGGCGCCGCAGGGAAACAGAGCGACGTGCTCAAACCCGAATACGCGTCGATCCTTGCCGATTTCAGCGATCGTTTTGTGTTCGCCACCGACTATGGCGGGGGGCGTCCGCCGCTGCCAGAGTTTCTGCGCGAAAGACACGAAAACTTCATGCGCATCATTCGCGATTTACCCGAAGCAGCAAAATACAACATCGCTTACCGTAACGCGTGGCGCCTGCTGACGGGCAGGGCTTGGCAGGATTGACGCATCGTCAGTCCTCATGGCTGCCGTCGCAGTAAGGCGGGGTGTTGGTTTGTTTGCAACGGCAGAGGTACGCTATCCCGGATGTCTCGGCGGTAAAGACGCGGGGCTTGATGCCGGTGCCGGAGTGTTTGTGCGAGCCGTCGCAGAACGGCTGGGTGGCGGAATGGCCGCACGCGCACCACGCGTACTTTTTTCCGGCCTCTAAGTGGACTTCGGCGGGGCCGTCGCCCGCGCGTTTTGCGTCGCTCATGTCGGTTATCCTTCAATCCCCGGGGTTTAGGCTCAGCCTAGTAGATGGGGATGAAGGGGGACGATTTGAAGGTGTGAAAAAGGAGAGGGCGCCGCGGTTCTCCGCTAAACGCCCTCAAGTTCCCAGGGAGGAGTCTGGGTCCTGGATCCTCTAAACTTAACGCTCCTTTGGGGCCATCCTTTGAGAGATGGGGGGCTGCCCGTTAAGAGCAGCCCGTCGTTCCACCGCAGGTGTCGCACTTCAAGCAGGTGCCGTTGCGCACCAGCGTGAAGTTGCCGCATTCGGGACAGCTGTCGCCTTCGTAACCGCGCATCCGCGCTTCGCGCACGCGTTCCATGTGGATGTCGACCGTTTCCACCAGCGTGGCTTCGACGTTCATCGCGCCGCCGCCTGCTTGCGCCATGCCGCCGGACATGGATTGCGGCATCGCGCCGCCGCCGCCCGCCGCCGCATAGGCCTGGGTCGCTTCGGCTTGCACCGGGGCGGCCTTGGCTTTTTTGTTCGCCGCGCCGCCTTTGATGACGGTGAGTTTTTGCGAACGCACGAAGCCTTGGCTGGTCAGTTTTTCAACCGCGTTGATGGCATCTTCCATGACGTCGAAATCGCTTTCGGCATGGCCCGAACCCATGGCGTCGTGCATCAGGTCGGCGGGCTTGGCGTGCGCCAAGTCGTTGCGCGCCAGATACGAAACCGCCAATTCGCGGAAGATGTAGTCCAAAATCGAGGTTGCCATCTTGATGGTCTCGTTGCCTTCCACCAGGCCCGACGGTTCAAAGCGGGTAAAGGTGAACGCTTCAACGAATTCTTCCAGCGGCACGCCGTATTGCAGGCCGATGGAAAGGGCGATGGCGAAGTTGTTCATCAACGAACGGAACGCAGCGCCTTCTTTGTGCATGTCGATGAAGATTTCGCCCAAACGGCCGTCGTCGTATTCGCCGGTGCGCAAGTAAACCTTGTGGCCGCCGACGATGGCTTTTTGCGTGTAACCCTTGCGCCGACCGGGCAGCTTTTCGCGCTCGACCATGCGCTCGATCACGCGTTCGGTGATGATCTTGGCCTGCGCGGCAACGGCCGAGTTGGCGTTGTAGGCATCGGCCAGGGTTTCTTCTTCGTCGTCGATATCGTCGATCAGCGACGACTGCAACGGCTGGCTGAGCTTGGAGCCATCGCGGTACAGCGCGTTGGCTTTGATGCCCAGTTGCCACGACAGCATGTAGGCGTTTTTGCAATCTTCGACCGTGGCGTCGTTGGCCATGTTGATGGTCTTGGAAATCGCGCCAGTGATGAACGGCTGGCTGGCCGCCATCATGCGGATATGGCTTTCTACGCTGAGCGCGCGTTTGCCGATGCGGCCACAGGGGTTGGCGCAATCGAACACGCTTAAGTGTTGTTCGGCCAGATGCGGCGCGCCTTCCAGTGTCATGGCGCCGCATACGAAGGTGTTGGCGGCTTCCACGTCGTCCTTGCTGAAGCCCAGATGGACCAGCATGTCGAACGAAATATCGTCGAGCAGGGTGGCTTCGATGCCCAGTTGGCCGGTGCAGAATTCTTCGCCCAGCGACCACTTGTTGAACGCAAACTTGATGTCGAAGGCGTCCTTCAAGGCGGTTTCTAGGGCGTTGATGGCTTCAGGCGTAAAGCCCTTGGCCTTCAGCCCATCATGGCTGATCGCGCCGTCGAAGTTTTTCAACGAGCCGTGACCCAGCGCATAGCGTTCGATGGTTTCAATTTCGGCTTCGTTGTAACCCAGGCGCGTCAACGCGGCGGGCACCATGCGGTTGATGATCTTGAAGTAACCGCCACCGGCCAGCTTTTTGAACTTTACCAGCGCGAAATCGGGTTCGATGCCGGTGGTGTCGCAATCCATGACCAGACCGATGGTGCCGGTGGGGGCGACGACCGTGGTCTGGGCGTTGCGATAGCCGTTGAGCGTGCCCAACTCCAACGCTTTGTCCCAAGATTCACGGGCGGCGGCGACCAGCGCACCGTCGGGGCAGCTGTCCGCATCGAGCGGCACCGGCAGAACCGACAGGTCTTCGTAGCCGGTCGATTCCGAATGCGCCGCGCGGCGGTGGTTGCGGATGACTTTCAGCATCGCTTCGCGGTTGGGCTCATAACCCGGGAACGCGCCCAGTTCGCCCGCCATTTCCGCCGAGGTGGCATAAGACACGCCGGTCATCAGCGCCGAGATGGCGCCGCACAACGCGCGGCCTTCGTCGGAGTCATAAGAATAACCCGCTTCCATCAGATAGCCGCCGATGTTGGCAAAGCCTAAGCCCAGCGTGCGGAAATCGTAAGAACGCTGCGCGATTTCACCCGACGGGAATTGCGCCATCAGCACGGCGATTTCCAAGGTGACGGTCCACAGCCGCACCGCGTGTTCAAAGGAAGGCACGTCGAGCGAGGCGTCGGATTTGTTTTGGAACGTGTGCAGGTTCAACGACGCCAGATTGCAGGCGGTGTCGTCCAAGAACATGTATTCCGAACACGGGTTCGAGGCATTGATGCGCCCGGATTCCGGGCAGGTGTGCCATTCGTTGATGGTGGTGTCGAACTGGATGCCGGGATCGGCGCAGGCCCAGGCGGCGTTGCCGATGTCTTCCCACAGATCGCGCGCTTTGATGCGCTTGTGCACGGCACCGTCGGTGCGGCGGATCAATTCCCACTCGCCGTCTTGCAGCACACGCTCCAAGAAGTCGTTGGTGATGCGCACGGTGTTGTTGGAGTTCTGACCAGCGACGGTCATGTAGGCTTCGCTGTCCCAATCGGTGTTGAATTCCGGGAATGCGATGTCGTTATAACCCTGGCGGGCGAACTGGATCACGCGTTGCACATAGTTTTCCGGCACGAAGGCGCGGCGCGCCGCCAAGATGGCTTTTTTCAGCGCGGCGTTTTCTTTGGGATCGAAGCGTTTGGCGTCATCGCCGTCTGCGCCGCCGTGGCATGCGGCCATCACGGCCTGCATGTGTTTGGATACGGTCTTGGAACCCGTGACCAGGGCCGCGACTTTCTGTTCTTCGGTCACTTTCCAGTTTACGAAGTTTTGAATGTCGGGGTGATCGACGTCGACCACCACCATTTTGGCCGCGCGGCGTGTGGTGCCGCCCGATTTGATCGCGCCCGCTGCGCGGTCGCCGATTTTTAAGAAGCTCATCAGCCCCGAAGACTTGCCGCCGCCCGACAGAGATTCATTTTCGGCGCGCAGGTTGGAGAAGTTGGAGCCGGTGCCGGAGCCGTACTTGAAGAGGCGCGCTTCGCGCACCCACAAATCCATGATGCCGCCGTCGCCCACCAGATCGTCGCTGATGGATTGGATGAAGCAGGCATGGGGCTGCGGATGCTCATACGAAGATTTGGATTTGGTCAGCTTGCCGGTTTTGAAGTCCACGTACTGATGCCCCTGGGCAGGGCCGTCGATGCCGTAAGCCCAGTGCAGGCCAGTGTTGAACCACTGCGGCGAGTTGGGCGCGGCCATCTGCTTGCACAGCATGTAGCGCATTTCGTCATAATAAGCGGTGGCGTCTTTTTCGCTGTCGAAATAGCCGCCTTTCCACCCCCAGTAGGTCCACGTGCCGGCCAAACGATCGAACACCTGCTTGGCGGAAGTTTCCGAGCCGGAGCGTTTTTCCTTGGGCAGCTTCTTGATCGCCGTCTTGTCGGTTTCTTTGCGCCACAAAAATTCGGGAACGTCTGCTTCTTCGACCGCCTTCAACGCACCCGGCACGCCCGCCTTGCGGAAGTACTTCTGCGCGATGACGTCGCACGCCACCTGCGACCAGCTTGCGGGGACTTCCATTTCGTCCAACTTAAAGACGACGGAGCCATCCGGATTGCGAATCTCGCTCGTTGCGGTGCGGAACTCGATGTTGGCGTACGGCGATTGGCCTTTTTTCGTGAAGTGACGTTCAATACGCATGTGACCCCAGCCCTTACAATTAGGTTTTTTTCGTTAAAAACGTGTGGATAGGGATGTGGGTTGCCCCGTTCCCCCCGAATGCTTTTGTCCCGCTTTGGACCGGGTTTCCGGCCTTTTGCGCCCAATTCCATGCGGCAGATGACGTAATCTGCACAACGGAATGTGTCGCCCCCTGCGAGAGACACCATATGTAGACCATGATCGGTTAATGCTCAATAAAGATGAACCAGATTTTGTGGAAAAAATTGTGCGTAACCCGGTTGGGACACAAAATGTAGCGGTTTTCCGGGCTTTTTCGGCAGCAGAAAAAATGTCATTTTTTTGACTAATCCATTTCGCGTATGGGAGGCATCGGGAGGCTCAAATCCCACTGAAAGTGGGGCGGGACTCGGTTTTTCGCTTCGTGAGGTGTAACTGCCGTCGGCTTTGTCGCACTGTTTCGCACGCGAAAAGAATTCAAGAATCGGCGGGTTTTGTGGGGGACAGGACGGCTCGAAGGGGATGGGCGATGCGTTGGAACGGCCCGCCTAGGCCACCTTCGCACTTGAGCGCTCTTCGAATTTGTAGTATTTATATGAATAAGATATCCACTAAAAAATTCAAAAAAGTGACACCCATTCGCAATGCGAATGTGCTATATTTATATCGTCGGTTGAAAAATAAACCGTTTTTATAAACATACCGATTTATTGCTCCAAAGGGTTGCTCAGAACTGAAACAAATGCCGGGGAACGTGCGGTGTGCCCAAAGTTAGGGGTTCGTAGATTTCATTGGCGGAATTTTTGTAGGCAGGGTTGTGGAGGAGCGTTATGAAAGTGGAATTACAGCAAACCATTCAGCAAAAAGCCTATGAAATTTGGCTGGCCGACGGGCAGCCGGATGATCGGGCTTTGGAGCATTGGCTCCAAGCCGAACGGGAAGTCGATGCCGGACTTCCCAAGCCAAAGCGTAGGCCACAGATCAAAAAGTCTAACTGATCACGCACTCGTTTAGTGAATTAGTGAAAGTATCGCGGCGCTGCACGGTGGTGTGGTCTGCCGAAGGGGAGTTTTTGACATGAGGCAGTTTAAACAGGATGAGGCCGAGGCGCCGATGAAGCCTGTTGGCTGGCCTAAAATTAGGCCTAGCGTTGGGCCGGGCAGCCGCTTCAGCAGGGCGCACATTTGCAGGCTTTGGGACTATCGTTCGCTTTTGCTCTACCGCGCCGAGCGGGCCATGGGCGACGAAGGGCGGCATTTGTTGAGCCAAGCGGATGGGGTTGTCTGCGACATTGCGCAATGCCTTGGCAAAGAGCCATCTGTTATTAAAAGTCTGAACGACCTCGGCGACTTGAAAAAGCTTTTTGTCGATATGGAATAAAGCCATCCGTCCGGTTGACGGTGGGATGGGCTTGAGGTTGACTTTTTTCCCTAAATTTGATATATATTCCTATACCTGCTGCGCCGAGCCAAGGCGGGGCAGGGAGGCGTGTGCGTGTGGAGTTGCATGCGTTTGCTGTGTGCATACGATAGTAACCACCCATTGAAAAATAATGATAAATTGGCTTCGTTCCTGCACATTTTTATATTTAGAGGGGGGATCCGACCTTGGGATGTTTCCAAAGCTGGACGGGCCGCGCCCCTCATGCGATAAAATGCGCCACGGATCGAATCCGGAACAACCGGATCGATCTGTTTGGGCGATTTGAAGACGAATGAATTTTGGGGAGACGGATAAGACCATGGACATCGGCAGCATCGGCACGCGACTTTACACCATGTTCAAGGGGGAGCAGGTGGGCTCTGACGAATTTGGCAACCGGTATTTCCGGTGCAAAAAGGCTTTGAACGGTCGGGAGCGTCGTTGGGTGATTTATAAAGGCAAAAAAGAAGCGTCCAAGGTTCCGCCCGAGTGGCATGCCTGGTTGCATCACACCACGGCCCAACCGTTGTCCGAAGCCGCCGCCCAGCCCGCCGATTGGCAGTTGGATCATCTGCCCAACTTGACCGGGACGCTGGGTGCCTACCATCCGCAGGGCAGCGATGCGCGCGGGGGGCGCCGCGCTGCGGCTACCGGTGATTATGAGGCCTGGTCTCCCGGCGCTTAATGCCTCGCGCTTAATAAAAGTCGTTTAAGAGAGTTTAGGATACCCGATCGTTATGAAACACAATCCCACCCGTGATATTTGGGTTGGCGCCTCCGCCGTGGTGGCGCTGGCGGGCCTGTTCGCATTTTCATACGCGGGCAAACAAATGAGCGCCGAAGCCAGTGTCGGCGCTTATCCGGTCGTCGCCACGTTCAATCGCGTGGATGGGCTGTTCGAAGGCGATGCCGTGCAACTCTCCGGCATTCGTGTCGGCACCGTCGGCGCGCAGCATTTGGACGATAACTTTCGCGCCGTGGTGACACTCAACATCAACAGCTCCACGAGTCTGCCGGTGGATAGCGCCGTGGCCATTCACACCGACGGTCTGTTCGGTTCAAAGTCTGTCGTGTTGGAGCCGGGGGTCGAAGACAAGATGCTTAAGGCGGGGGATACCATTCAATACACCCAAGGCGCGGTCGTGGTGGGCGAGTTGCTGAATCTCATTATCGAAGAAGGCCGCGCCCGCCGCGCCAAAACGAATGACGCGACAGGTAACGACACGACGAACCAGACCCAAGAAGGGAACAATTGATATGGGCCGCAATGCCATCGAAACCATCATGGGCGCCGCCGTACTGCTGGTGGCGGGCTTGTTCGTTTATTTCGCTTACAACACGGCTCAGATCAAAGCGGTTACCGGCTATGAGGTCAGCGCGCGCTTTTTCAAAGTGGGCGGTCTGACCAAGGGTTCGGACGTGCGCATCAGCGGCATCAAGGTCGGCACCGTGGTCGATACGCGCCTGGACCCGGTGACCTATGATGCGGTGCTTGTTATGTCCATCAGCCCCGAGGTGAAGCTGCCTTCCGATACCACCGCCACCATCGCATCGTCCGGCATGCTGGGCGATAAGTATGTGATGCTGATGCCGGGCAAAGAAACGGTGCGCCTAGAGGCTGGCGGGGCCATCGCCAATACCAAGGACTTTCGTTCGCTCGAAGACCAAGTGGGCGAGATCATCTTTCTCGCTACTGGCGGCGACAACAATAACAACGATGGCGCACAGCAATAGCGCCAGACCCGAAGTCTAAAGAAAGTAGCCATGATCAGCGCCAACTTGGATTGGAGCCCCGAGACTTATCTGCGCAACGCGTCTTTTGTGCCGGAACTGGGCAAAAGCGTGTTGGAGTTGCTTGATCCGCAAGCGGGCGAGCGCATCTTGGATTTGGGCTGCGGCGAGGGCATGTTGACCGAGCAGATCAAGGCCGCTGGGGCCGACGTGTTGGGTATAGACTTAAGCCCAAGACAGGTCGAGGCGGTACGCGCGCGCGGGCTGCACGCTGAAGTGGTCGATGGCTGTGCGCTGGACTTCGATGGTGAATTCGATGCGGTTTTTTCCAACGCCGCGCTGCATTGGATGCGTCCCATCTCCAAGGTTTTTGAAAACGTCTATCGTGCGTTGAAACCCGGCGGGCGGTTCGTTGCGGAATTGGGCGGGGCGGGTAATATCTCGTCCATTCGCGACGCGCTTTATCATGCGCTGGAGGCGCGCGGCCTCAATCCGTCGCGCTATGATCCGTGGTCATTCCCAGGTCCCGGCGAAGCGCGCGGACTGCTGACCCGAGTAGGCTTCGAGGTCGAAGTCCTGACGCTGCACCGTCGCCCGACCGAATTGCCCGGCGACATTGGCGGGTGGCTGGATACCTTTGCGCAGCCGTATTTGGCGGCGGTACCCGATCGTGACCACGACGCCTTGATGGATGAAGTGCGCGACGTGTTGCGCCCGCAACTGGTCAATGATGACGGGGTATGGGTGGCCGATTACGTGCGCTTGAAGTTTAAGGCCTGCAAACCGGAGGCGGTAAATCCATGAACATGAAAAAAATGCTTGCCGCATTGATCGTTTCGTTGGCCGCCGCCTCGGCGGCAAAGGCCGAGCCGTATAGCACCGTCGTGTTGCAGGGTTTGGATAAGGTCACCGCGCGGGTGACGACGTTGCGCGTGCAATTGGGTGAGACGGTGCATTTTGGCACTTTGGAAATTATTGCTCGCCATTGCGACAAACGTCCGCCAGAAGAGACGCCGGAAAGCGCTGCGTTTTTGGATGTATGGGAAGTGCGTCCGGGTGAGGCGGCCATGGATTTGTTTCGCGGCTGGATGTTCGCGTCCAGCCCCGCGCTTAACGCGCTTGAGCACCCGGTTTACGACGTGTGGGTGTTGGATTGCGAAAACATGATTTCCAATTCCGAAGAGATGGCGCCTTCGGATAGTGAAGCGGGGAACTGAGCGTCCACATTGAAGGCGCGTTCCAAGCGTTCGATGTATTCGCGGCCCGAGATTTCCACTCCGCCCATGGAGGCCAGGTGCTCGGTCAGAAATTGGGTATCGAGCAGGGTAAACCCGCCAATGCGCAAGCGTGCCACCAGATGCGCCAGCGCCACTTTGGATGCATTGGGAGTGCGTGAAAACATGCTCTCGCCCATGAACGCGCCCTTCAGGCTGATGCCGTAGAGCCCGCCGACCAGCGCTTCGCCTTGCCACACCTCGACCGAATGCGCGAGACCCAACGCCGCCATTTCGGTGCAGGCGCGGATGATCTCGTCATTGATCCACGTGCCGTGCTCGTTGTCGCGGGAGCTCGGGCGCGGGCGCGCGCATTCTTCGATCACGCGGGCAAAGCAGGTGTCGCAGGTCACGCGAAACTCACCCCGGCGCAGCACCTTGTGTAACGACTTGGAAATATGCAGCCCGTCGAGCGGGATGACGCCGCGCACTTCCGGATCGACCCAGAAGATGGTCGGATCGTCACGTGCTTCGGACATGGGAAACACTCCGGCTGCGTATGCACGCACCAAGATTTCGGGCGATAGTTTATGGGGTCCGGGAATGGGACGGGCGGCCATGGCTGCCTCTGCGATTGGGACGAAGCGGCGAGGGGGTTAGGCCTCGTCTTCCTTCATGAAGTGTTCCAGCCAGTGAATGTCGTAATCGCCGTTCACGATGTCGGCGTTCGATACCAGCCGTTGGTGCAGCGGGATGGTGGTCTTCAGCCCATCGATCACGTATTCATCCAAGGCGCGGCGCAGACGCATCAGGCATTCGTTGCGGTTGGTGCCATGCACGATCAGCTTGGCGATCATAGAGTCGTAGTTTGAGGGGACTTTATAGCCGCTATAGAGGCCTGAATCGACGCGCACGCCCAACCCGCCCGGCGTGTGGTAGAGGCCCACTTGGCCGGGGCACGGCATGAACGTGACGGGATCTTCGGCGTTGATGCGGCATTCGATGGCATGGCCGATGAACTTGACGTCGTCTTGGGTATAACCGAGCGGCGCACCGGCGGCGATGCGGATCATTTCACGCACCAGATCGATGCGCGTGATCATTTCCGTCACCGGATGTTCGACCTGCAAACGGGTGTTCATTTCGATGAAATAGAACTCGCCGTCTTCAAACAGAAACTCGATGGTACCCGCCGAACGGTAGCCGATCTTGCGGATCGCATCCGCCGCGATCGTGCCGATCTTGGTGCGCTGTTCGGCATTCAATGCGGGCGAGGGCGCTTCTTCCAAAACCTTTTGGTGGCGGCGCTGCAACGAACAATCGCGTTCGCCCAAATGCACCACGTTGCCGAAGCTGTCGGCCAGCACTTGAATTTCGATGTGGCGCGGTTTGGTCAGGAACTTTTCGATATACACGTCGCCGTTGCCAAACGCGGATTCCGCTTCGGCGCGCGCGGTGCGAAACGCGGTTTCCAGCGAGGCTTCGTCGGGGGCCATTTTCATGCCGCGTCCGCCGCCGCCGGCGGTCGCTTTGATGATGACCGGATAGCCGATTTTCTTGGCCACGACTTTGGCGTCTTCATAGGTCGCCACGCCGCCGTCCGAGCCGGGCACCACCGGGATGCCTGCTTTCATCGCGGCTTCTTTGGCGGCGATTTTGTCGCCCATCAAGGTGATGTGTTCGTGGCTGGGGCCGATAAATACCAAGCCGTGTTCTTCGACCATGTGCGCGAACTTGGCGTTCTCGCTCAAGAAGCCGTACCCCGGATGAATGGCGTCCGCGCCGGAAATTTTCGCGGCGGTCAAAATGGCGGCGATGTTTAAGTAGCTGTCTTTGGCAGCAGGCGGGCCGATGCAGACTGCTTCGTCGGCCAAGCGCACATGCATGGCGCTTTCGTCCGCCGTGGAGTGTACGGCGACGGTCTTGATGCCCATTTCGCGGCACGCGCGCTGAATGCGAAGCGCGATTTCACCTCGATTGGCGATGAGAACTTTATCGAACATTGAGTACCCAGAACGTTTTGGCCTATTGGCCGTTTCGGTTTATTCGATGATCAACAGAGGTTCGCCAAATTCGACCGGCGAGCCGCTTTCGACGAGGATCTTGGTAACCTTGCCGCCCTGTGGCGCTTTGATCTGGTTGAACACCTTCATGGCTTCAATCAGCATCACCACCTGGCCCGAAGTCACGACGTCGCCCACGTTGATGAACGGGTCCGCGCCGGGTTCGGCGGCAGTGTATGCCACGCCCACCATCGGTGAGGTGACCACGCCCGGATGATCGGCGTGGGAAATTTCCTGAACCTGACCCGCCGCCGGGGCGGCACCCATGGCCATCGGAGCGGCGGCATAGGTTACCGCCGTGCCGCCGCGCGCGACGCGCACGCTGTGGCCTTCGTTGCCGATTTCAATCTCGGTCAACCCGGTTTCATCCATAAGGTCCGCCAGTTTGCGGATCAGTTCGTCATCGACTTCTATTTTTTTGCTCATGAGCGATCATTCTCACTTGTTGGTCAGCAGTCGTGCCGCAGCCTCTAGGGCCATTTCATACCCAAAACCACCGAACCCGGCAATCATGCCGATGGCGGCTTTGGATACATAGGAATGGCGGCGAAATTCTTCACGCTGGTGAATGTTGGAAAGGTGGACTTCGATGCACGGCAGGTCCACCGCTTTGATGGCGTCCAGCAGCGCCACCGAGGTGTGTGTGTAAGCGCCCGCGTTGACGATCAGCACGTCGAACGCGCCCTGCGCCTGCTGTACCCAGTCCACCAATTCACCTTCGGTATTGGATTGGCGAAAATCGAGCGACAATCCCAAAACAGAGGCGCGCGCACGGCACTTGGCCTCGATGTCGTTCAGCGTTTCGGCGCCGTAGACATCGGGTTCGCGTGTACCCAGCATATTGAGGTTCGGCCCGTTAAGGACTAAGACCTTGCCCGCCATGGCGGATTCCCCCGGTTCAGTGTCATTCTTCGCTGCGCGGTTTATAGCACGCACATTCCCTTGTGGAACAGGGACTTTACCCTATGTTACAACCCATAACGCCTTTGGGCAGCGGAATTTGTACAAAAATAACGAAAGGCAGCCGATATGCGCCTCACCATCAACGGTGAATCCCAGGAATTTGAAGCAAAACTCACGGTTTTCGAGCTGTTGGGGCGAATCGGTCTCGACCCGGCCAAGGTCGCCGTCGAACGCAATCTGGAGATCGTGCCGAAATCCACCTATCAAGCCACGCCCTTAGGCGACGGCGATAAGCTGGAAATCGTGCATTTCATCGGCGGCGGCACCATCAACCCCGATTCCAGCGACGGCGATAAGTTTGAAATCGCGGGCGAAACCTATTGGTCGCGTCTTTTGGTGGGCACCGGCAAGTACAAGAATTTTGAAGAAACGGCCAAGGCGATCGAAGCCTCGGGCGCGGAAATCGTCACCGTCGCGGTGCGCCGCGTCAACGTCAGCAATCCCAAAGAACCGATGCTGATGGATTACGTCGATCCCAAGACCTACACCTATCTGCCCAACACCGCAGGCTGTTACAGCGCCGACGAAGCGGTGCGCACGTTGCGCCTGGCGCGCGAAGCGGGCGGCTGGGATTTGGTGAAGCTGGAAGTTTTGGGCGATCAAAAGACGCTTTACCCCAATATGCCCGAAACCGTGAAGGCCGCCGCGACCTTGGTCAAAGAAGGGTTCAAGGTGATGGTTTATTGCGCCGACGATCCCATTCAGGCCAAGGTGCTCGAAGAGCTGGGCTGCGTCGCCATCATGCCGTTGGCCGCGCCCATCGGTTCGGGTTTGGGTATTCAAAACCCGGTCGGCATCCGCATGATCATCGAACAATCCAATGTGCCGGTGCTGGTGGACGCGGGGGTCGGCACGGCGTCGGATGCGGCGGTGGCGATGGAACTGGGCTGCGACGGCGTGTTGATGAATACCGCCATCGCCGAGGCCAAAGACCCCATCAAAATGGCGCGCGCCATGAAGATGGCCGTCGAAGCCGGGCGTCTGGCCTATCTGGCCGGGCGCATGCCGAAAAAGCTTTACGCCGATCCTTCATCGCCGCTGGCGGGGCTGATTTAAGCGCCGCCAAAACCGTCATTCCCGCGCCCCTTCCATCGTCATGCCTGAGGTCTCTCACCGTCATTCCCGCGAAAGCGGGAATCCAGGCTCTCATTTGGTCCTCATTTCTTCCTTTTTTTCACCCGTCCGCCGCCCAAAGGTGCAACCGTAAAAAAAAGTGACGAAACGAAACCACTTTTATCTTTTATTTTCAAAGAACTAACTTTTTGATCTGTACAAAACCAGGGGCATTTTTGCTATGTAAAACCCCTGTTTTTTGCACAAAATCGACGATATTTGACAACCGCGAAACACCCACAGACCCCTTAACGCCCCTCGCGGAACCTCCCGCAAAGGAATAGGAAAATATACCAGAATTTGCCCCAAAAAGCAAGCACAACCTTCCGTCGAATGGACGGGAAGGCTAGGCTGTCACCGTAATTTTACCTTAATCAAAAAATCAGCCCCCGAGCGAGGGACATCGATCATGGAACATCGATACGGACTTCGCTTTTGCCGTCCGTTCCGATCACCCAAAGGGCGTTTCGCAGTCCCTCTTTATCCTGCGTAAACACGGCTTTACTTCCATCAGGGGACAATGCCGCTTCGTTTACAAATCTCGCCCCGCCAACTTTCTGTCCACCCTCTGAGAAAGAAGATCTCCAATCCGTCAAACGAGAGATGCTGCCATTTCGATTGATGAATAGGTCATAATTATAATCTCCCCTTACACCGTCCATTTCGTTCGTAATTGAAACAAAGAGAATTTCATTCGAAACGGAAACACTGGGCTGAAACGAACTGCTGCCGTTTTTAAAGAATGGCACCAAACCCGCATTTTCAAAGCTTAACGGGCGATCCCCTCCAAAGAGATAGATACGGTTATCTCCGTATCTATTTCTATATTCAAATAAGAAAGGGCTTTGACTGAAAGCAGGACTCGATGGTCCGAGAGCACTAAATATAATTTGCTCAGAATCACGATAAAAATACGGCCTATTGAGATCATAAAACTCAAAATCAGAAAGCTTGATCTCCTTGCCGATATCCAGATCAACCAAAAACAGATCCCTTCCGGTCAACCGGTTTGCACCGCTTTCCCGGTAACGTCCTCGAATAAACACGATGTATCGACCGTCGGCACTAAATGAAGGGAAAGATGCAAAGGGCAGGTCTGAGTCTTGCTTGGTAACTGCCCGGACATGATTTCCATTTACATCCATAACGGCGATATGCCGCTCGATACTGTCTAAGTTGCGCCTGGAAAAAGCGATTATTTCGCCATTTTTTGAGACCTGGCCATCAGACCAACTTTCAGAATCTGGTTGAGGAAATACATGAAATTCAGAGGAGATGAGATTGTATGTCGCCAGATGACACACATCGGAACGGCATTGAGTAAACAGTATTGTTTCGTTATCGGGAAAAAAGCTTGGATCATGCACAGCGGTTTCATCATTGGCGAACACAATGACCATCCTCGCAACTGCAAGAACAAATAAAACAATCATTATTTTATTTGCGTTGATCTTAAAGAATCTCATGATGAAAACGGCCTTCTTTGATCATCTACGCTTGTTAAACATTTACCATAACCAGCAGCCCCCAATACGGTTTCGTTAGAAATCGTGAACGCATCGATGCCTGTGAAATCGGTGGTGCCGACCAACACGAAAAGGAGGAAATAAATAATCCGCCTGAAATTGATATCCTGCGGAAGCGATGCACTCGTATTGTAATTAATTCGTATAGTGTTTTCGAATTTGCTGTCCCCGAATTTCGCGGCGGTCGCACCTAGTTGAATATACTGTTGTATGAAACTGAGACGTCCATAAGTTTTCCGTCTGGAAACCATCTCACCCCAAAGGTCTGCCCAGTTGACTCGACGCGCCTGATGTATCTCCGTATTCCATAAGTTGGAAAAATGGGATATTGCCCTTCCAAACTCCACAATGCTGACATACCAATGCATGGTTGGTCTGCAATAGCGCCTTCATAACCAAAATACCTTGCCTCGCTTGGCGACAATTGGACAGTTTGACCTGGACCGAAGGGCTTAAGTTTCATGCGCCCCAGCCACGCCTTCACAGGTTCAGGCCCGCCCAACTGTTCAAAGATCATAAACAGGCAAACCTTGGCGTCACCGTCATTGCGGATTTTATGCCAATCGATTGCATCGAAGTCTGGCTCGCCGTTCTTGATGGCGTCCGGCTTTAAGCATGAAACCACATCGGGAAATTTCTGAATTGCCGCCCGGACATCATCGTCCAGCGCAATCGCCCCAAAGCGAGGGTGATATTCAGGGAGGTAGTCATAGAACTGTTCAGGGCGATATTCAGGGGGCTCTTCAATGTCACCGGCATGTACAGGTTCGGTCATAATGCTGAGTATTCCTAATAAGATCACCGTCAAAACAAACTTGCTCAATGTC
>JANLGW010000152.1 GCA_024653965.1 Rhodospirillales bacterium | reverse complement strand
TTTAGCCGCGCTTTTTGATGTCGATGTAGTCGCGCTCCGGATGCCCGGTGTAGAGCTGGCGCGGACGGCCGATCTTTTGCGACGGGTCTTCGACCATTTCGTTCCATTGTGCGACCCAGCCGACCGTGCGCGCCACGGCGAACAGCACCGTGAACATGGAGGTTGGGATGCCCATGGCGCGGAAAATGATGCCGGAATAGAAATCCACGTTGGGGTAGAGCTTTTTGGACACGAAATATTCGTCTTCCAGCGCGATGCGTTCCAGTTCCATGGCCAAATCGAGCAAGGGGTCGTCTTTGATGCCCAGATCCTTGAGCACTTCGTGCGCGGTTTGGCGCATGACTTTGGCGCGCGGATCGAAGTTTTTGTACACACGATGGCCAAAACCCATGAGGCGGAACGGATCGTCCTTGTCCTTGGCGCGTTTGATGAACTCGGGGATGTTTTCTTTGCTGCCGATTTGTTCAAGCATGCCCAGCACCGCTTCGTTGGCGCCGCCATGGGCGGGGCCCCACAGGCAGGCGATGCCCGCCGCGATGCAGGCAAACGGGTTGGCCCCTGAAGATCCGGCGATGCGCACGGTCGAGGTCGAGGCGTTTTGTTCATGGTCGGCGTGCAGGATCAAGATGCGATCCATGGCGTGCGCCAGCACCGGGTTGACGACGTATTCCTCGCACGGGGTGGAAAACATCATGTACAGGAAGTTTTCCGAATAATTCAGGTCGTTGCGCGGATAGACGAACGGCATGCCCAGTGAATAGCGGTATGCGTTGGCCGCGATGGAGGGCATTTTGGCGATCATGCGTGTCGACGCGACGAAGCGGTGTACGGGATCGGCGATGTCCAAGCTGTCGTGATAGAACGCCGACAGCGCGCCGACCACGCCGACCATAACGGCCATGGGGTGGCTGTCGCGGCGAAAGCCCTGGAAGAATTTGTGCAGTTGTTCGTGCAGCATGGTGTGGTAGGTGATGCGGTGATCGAACTTGGCTTTTTGTTCCTGGGTCGGCAATTCGCCGTAAATCAGCAAATAACAGACCTCGACGTAGTCCGAGTGCTGGGCCAGCTGCTCAATCGGATAGCCGCGATAGGTCAAGATGCCCTGTTCGCCATCGATGTAGGTGATGCCCGACTGGCAGCTGCCGGTCGAGGTGTACCCCGGATCGTAGGTAAAATGGCCGGTGTCGGCGTAAAGGCGGCGCACATCGATGACCCGCGGGCCTACGCTGCCTTCTATAACCGGCAGTTCCCAGCTTTCGCCGGTGTCGTTGTTGGTCAGCGTAAAGGTGTGCTCGCTTACGTCTTTTTGTTTCATCTCGTCCTCGCCTGTTTCGCGCGCCGCCTTAGGGCAGGCGGTGATATTTATTTAGGTTGGCCTCAAAACTTTGCCAGCGCATCGTCAATTCGGGCCAAACTTTCGCCCCGGCCTAAAATCTCCATCACTTCAAAAACGCCGGGCGATATGTTCGATCCGGTCAGCGCGGCGCGTAACGGCTGCGCAATTTTTCCCAGTTTAATGCCGACTTGTTCGGCAAATTCTTTCGCCGCATCGTGCAGGGTGGTCGAATCCCAACTCGCAAGAGTGTCTAAGTGTACACGAAATTGCTGCAGGTGCGAAATGCCTTCTTCGTTTAACAGCTGCATCGCGGCATCATTAAACACAAGGGGGCGCTTTCGAGCATAAATTTCAGCACTTTCAGCAAGTTCTATCGTATTCTTCGCGCGATCCTTTAGGCCGACCATGCCCTTCAAGATGCGTTCGCGCGCGCCTTCGGCCATGGCGTTGCCAAGCTTGGCCTCGATCATCGGCCAGATGATGTCGGCCAGGCGCTGGTCGTCGGCCAAGCGCATATAGTGGGCGTTGATGTTGGCCAGTTTGTCGGCGTCGAAGCGTGCGGCGGCTTTGCCTACGTCTTTGACGTCGAACCATTCGATGGCTTGCTCGCGTGAGATGATCTCGGCGTCGCCATGGCCCCAGCCTAAGCGCATCAGGTAATTGCATACCGCTTCGGGCAGGCAGCCCATGTCGCGGTAGGCTTCAACGCCCAGCGCGCCGTGGCGTTTGCTGAGTTTTTTGCCGTCCGAGCCGTGCATCAGCGGCATATGCGCAAAGGTGGGCGTGGGCCAGCCCATGGCGGTATAGATCTGCATCTGGCGAAAGGTGTTGGTCAGGTGATCGTCGCCACGCACCACGTGAGTGATGCCCATGTCGTGGTCATCCACCACCACCGCCAGCATGTAGGTCGGTGTACCGTCGGAGCGCAACAGCACAAAATCGTCGATTTCGCTGTTGGAAACCCGCACTTCGCCTTGGATCAGGTCTTGCAGCACGGTTTCGCCCGCGTGTTCGGCTTTAAGGCGCACCACGAACGTGCCGGGGGCGGGATCGTGGGTTTTGACGCTGCAGCGTCCGTCGTAGCGCATGGGGCGGCCGGCGGTCTTGGCTTCTTCGCGCATGGCGTCCAGCTCTTCGGGTGTGCAGGTGCATTTGTAAGCCTTGCCCCGGGCCAGCAATTCGTAAGCAATTTCGGCGTGGCGCGGAGCGCGTTCGAACTGGCTGACCAAATCACCGTCCCAATCGATGCCGAGCCACTTTAGGCCGCTTTGGATGGCGTCCACCGCTTCTTGGGTGGAACGCGCCCGGTCGGTGTCTTCGATGCGCAGCAGAAACTTGCCGCCCATGTGTTTGGCGTACAGGTAGTTGAACAGCGCCGTGCGTGCGCCGCCGATGTGTAAAAAGCCCGTAGGCGAAGGGGCAAAACGGGTAATGACGGCGTTGGGTTTCGGCATGGTTTTAAAGTACCGCTTGTTCTCGCGTTATTGTTGTCGTGTAATCGGTCCGCAGAGTGGGGCCGGGCGCTGTAA
>JANLGW010000151.1 GCA_024653965.1 Rhodospirillales bacterium | reverse complement strand
TTTAGGATCTCCCCCCATGACTGAAACGCTTCACCACTTTATCGACGGCAAAGCCGTGCCCGGTGTGTCCGGCAATTTTCAAGACGTTCTCAACCCCGCCACCGGCGAAGCCCATGCGCGCGTACCTTTGGCCAACGCCGCCGAAGTCAAAGCCGCGATCAAAGCCGCGCGGGCAGCGTTTCCCGCTTGGGTCGCCGAGGCTCCGGCCAAACGCGCCCGCGTGATGTATAAATTCCGCGAGCTTTTGTATGCCCACATTGACGAGTTGGCCGAGCTGGTATCGCGCGAACACGGCAAAACCTTGGACGACGCCAAGGGTGAAATCTCGCGCGGCATCGAAGTGGTGGAATTCGCCTGCGGCATTCCCCAAGCCTTGAAGGGTGATTTTTCGGATTCGGTGGCGACCAACATCGACACCCACTCGTTCCGCCAGCCGTTGGGCGTGGTGGCGGGCATCACGCCGTTCAACTTTCCCACCATGGTGCCGATGTGGATGTTCCCCATCGCCATCGCGTGCGGCAATACCTTCGTGTTGAAACCGTCCGAGCGCGACCCCAGCCCGGGCCTGCGTCTGGTGGAACTGCTGCATCAGGCGGGTCTGCCGCATGGCGTGATGAACCTGGTCAACGGCGGCAAAGAAGCGGTGGATGAATTGCTCATCAACCCGGATGTGAAGGCGGTCAGCTTCGTCGGCTCCACTCAGGTGGGCGAATACATCTATACACAAGGCTGCACCCACGGCAAACGCGTGCAGGCCTTGTGCGGGGCGAAAAACCACATGGTGGTGCTGCCCGACGCCGATATGGATAAAACCGTGGACGCGCTGATGGGCGCGGCTTATGGCTCGGCGGGCGAACGCTGCATGGCGATTTCGGTGGCGGTGGCGGTGGGTGACGCCACGGCGGATGAACTGGTGGCGAAACTTGCGCCTAAAATTCAAGGTTTGAAAGTAGCACCCTATACCGACCCTGACGCCGAAATGGGCCCGGTGGTGACGCAAGCCGCCAAGGAACGCATCGAAGCTTATATCCAGTCGGGCGTCGATCAGGGCGCCAAGCTGGTGGTCGATGGCCGGGGCCTGAGCTTGCAAGGGTATGAAAACGGCTTTTTCTTAGGCGGCACGTTGTTCGATCACGTCACGACCGATATGGCCATTTATAAAGACGAAATCTTCGGCCCGGTGTTGGCGGTGGTGCGCGCCGAAAATTACGAAACCGCGCTGCAGATGGTCAACGATCATGAATACGGCAATGGTGTCGCGATCTTCACCCGCGACGGCGACGCCGCGCGCGATTTCACGGTGCGGGTGCAGGCGGGCATGGTGGGCGTCAACGTGCCCATTCCGGTGCCGGTGGCGTACCACAGCTTCGGCGGCTGGAAACGATCCTTGTTCGGCGATCACGACATTCACGGCATGGAAGGCGTGCGCTTTTACACCAAGCTCAAGGCCGTGACTTCGCGCTGGCCGTCGGGCATCAAAGACGGCGCGTTGTTTCACTTTAAAGCGGGCGCGGATCACTAGAGTCGGATCGTTTTGCGTCCGGTTTAAGGCCCGCCATCACGTCG
>JANLGW010000150.1 GCA_024653965.1 Rhodospirillales bacterium | reverse complement strand
GGCATTATTTTTCACCATGGCATTCATGATGGTCAGTAGCTTACGCATACAGGCGACGATAACCACTTTGGCGGGTTTGCCGGCCTGTTTGAGCCGCTGCGCGAAGGCTTTGATGTCATCGTTGCAGCGAATGGCCGAGACGGTGGCCATATACAACACCGCGCGTACATCGGCCC
Source organism: Rhodospirillales bacterium (assembly GCA_024653965.1). Taxonomy (GTDB): domain Bacteria; phylum Pseudomonadota; class Alphaproteobacteria; order Rhodospirillales; family Magnetovibrionaceae; genus JANLGW01. The sequence goes on along the minus strand of JANLGW010000150.1, from coordinate 971 downwards.
GACCACCCCAGACGAAGCGCTTGCCGCGATGCTTGCCACTGTCATTGGCCCTGGGCGCAACGCCCACCAAAGCTGCGATCTCGCGCCGGTTCATCTGTCCAAGCTCCGGGCACTTGGCGAGCATGGTCAGGCTGGTGGTCGCGCCTACGCCGGGAATGCTTCGCAGCAGATCATCCTTCGTTCGCCAGGCATCCGATGCACGCAGGCGTTTGTTCAAATCATCATCGAGCTTGGCGACGCGTTTATCGAGCCAAGCGATGTGCGCCGTGACGCTCTTGCGTTGGACCTTGGACGCTGTGCCCAAGCGGAGCGTTTCTTGAACACGCATGTCGATCAATTGACGGCGCCGCGTTACCAGATCGTCCAACTCGCGGGTATCGACGTCCTTGATCGCGCGCACGGCGGGCCGGATGGCCCGAGCGAAGGCAGCCAGGACGGCGGCGTCAACCAAGTCGGTCTTCGCCAGTTGCCCCGTCGCCTTGGCGAAGTCGCGCGCCTGACGCGGATTGATGACGGCCACCGGCAAACCCTTGGCCGCCAGTTCGCTCGCCAGCCGCATTTCCAAGCCGCCGGTGGCCTCCATCACGATCAGGGTGGGCGCAACTTGCGTCAGACGCTTAACGACTTGAGCGATTCCCTTGTCGTCATAGGCGATGTGCAAAGCTTCGTTCTCCGGCTCGATACAAAGGTCGAAGCTGTCTTTCGAGATATCGATTCCAACAAATTTATCCATGCTCTTTCTCCTCACCCGTCCTTGCGAAAATGCGGGCTTATAAGCCCAGGCAACCGTTCGGGTTCTAAGAAACAATCGACGCGGCGCTCCATGCTTGGGGACGGGTTCGATGACCCTAGGGGATTACGAGCTACCGCACCGAAACCAAAAAAGGCTGTGGATTTGTGGACAATTCGCCTGCGGCGAACCGGGGCGCTTGCCGTGGATAACGATAAACCCGTTATCCACCGCGCGCCCC
>JANLGW010000148.1 GCA_024653965.1 Rhodospirillales bacterium | reverse complement strand
GTTACGGCGCCATCAAAGGCCTGGACGGTGACAAACTCGACATCCAATTTGAAAAGGCTGGATACAAAAAGGTCATGGCCAGCTTCGTCGAACCGGCGTGAATCCGCCCCGATCGCACTCTGGGATCAAGGCGAGTGGGCCGTAGAATTATAGGGATGTCAGTAGGTTGTCGTAATCGGCGTGTGACCCAATCCAGAACCATGTCAGGATCGTTTCGCCATCGGTAACATCACGGTAGCCCAAAGCTCGCCAGTGGATACCGATGCGCACAGAATAAACGGCGTGTTTTTCACTGACGCATTTATAATGCAGACTGGGGTGTTTGGTGTCTTCGCGCCAACGCGCATAGGCTTGTATGGTCTGACGACGCACACCGAGCGGCAATGCATCGAAATGCTGCCAAAACGTTTTGGTGGTTCTTGAAATCACGGGGTAGGACGGGTTGCCGGATCGAAGGGCAGCACATCGCCGTGCTCGACTTCTTTACGGGCTTTGCGGACCAACTGTCCAAGTTGATCTTGAGAGTTGGCAAAGCGCCACTCCCACCCTTGCTCGGCCTCGATCTCTTCGATGATGAGGCTGGCGATGGTTTCTTGTTCATCTTCGGGAAGGCGTGACGCTTCGGCGAAGGCTTTTTCAAGTAGCTTGTTCATAGCCATACTATACCGCAATTGGTACGTTTTCAGCAAGCGAACCGGCGTGAAGGGGGCACAAGGTCACGCCTTGGCTTTGCGCGGGGTGTTGGTATTGAGGACGTCCCTAAATTGCGCGATGTGCGCGGGCGGGTGTCCGGGCAGGCGCGCCACGATATCGAGCGTTCCGCCCATCGCCTCCACGTAATTGCGCAACGTCGAGACCAGCATGTCCGCGCGTCGTTCGGTGCGCGATACTTCGTCCTGGCCGATGCCCAGGGCTTCGGCCAGTTGGGTTTGTGTTAGGTTCAGCGCGGCGCGCAACTGGCGAAGGTTCAATTCTTCTTCGATCAGTTTTTGCGTTTTTGCACGCACACGGGTCTGTTGCCTTTTGGGCAGCTCCGCGATTTTTTGCTGCAAGGTCTTTCCCACGGGCTTAGTCCTTTTTTCGTGTGGCGGCGATTTTATCCAGATGCAAAGTGAAACGGCGGTCGGCGGTGGCGATTAGGTGTTTGTAAAAGCGTTTTTCGTTTTCACCGGCCTTGTCGCCCGCCACCAATAAGATGCCTTTTTGCACAGGGTCGAAAGCGAACGCGACGCGCCATTCCTCCCGCCCGATGCTAAAGCGTAACTCTTTCATGTTGGCGTGGGCCGAGCCATAGAGCGTATCCGCTTTGGGCCGTCCCAGCGAAGGTCCGAATTCTTCGATGAGACCGAACATGGCGAGCGCCTTGAGCCTCACCTTTTCGTCAAGCAGATCAAATTCGCGCTCGAACGCATCGTCGAATTCAACAAGCCAGGACACCCTGATTATGCTCCTAAATGCATATGGTGTATACACCATATTTAGAGATCGCAAAATAGGCGGTTATGATGCCGGATTGCGCGGGGAGACGCATTCTTTAAAGTTGTATATGTACAAATGTATAATCGCGATGGATTTTTTTATGTTGGGTAGCATTAAGAGGGCTATGCATCAAAAAAACGAAGGGCGCGCGTCTTTTCTCGCGCGCCCCGTTTCAATTTTGTGCGCCTTGTGCCGCGTCAGCCAAATACCGCGATGATAAAGGCCAGCATCAACAGCGCGCCCAACATGGCGATACCGTATTTGTGGGTCAGATCGTTCATCGTCTCATCTCCCCT
>JANLGW010000147.1 GCA_024653965.1 Rhodospirillales bacterium | reverse complement strand
GCGGCCGTACCGGTGCTGCCGGTACAAACCGAAAACGCGGTCTCGTTTGATCAATGGCTGGCCGAACTGCGCGCCGAAGCGCTGCGCAAAGGCATTTCGGCGGCCACGCTTGATGTCGCGTTGACGGGGCTGGAACCCATCCCCCGGGTGGTCGAATTGGACCGCAAGCAGCCCGAGTTCACCTGGACCTTTCGCGATTACATGTCGAAGATGGTCAACGACGAGCGCATCAAGACCGGGCAGAAAAAACTGGCCGAAAACGCCAAGTTGCTCAACGCCGTCGGAAAACAATATGGCATCGAGCCGCGCTTTTTAGTGGCGTTCTGGGGGCTTGAGACGGATTTCGGACGGTTTGCCGAAGGGCACTTTCCGATCATCGCGGCGCTTGCCACCTTGGCCTATGACGGACGGCGCAGCGCGTTCTTTCGCGAACAGTTATTCGCCGCATTGCGGATTATCGATCAAGGCCACATCTCGCATGCGCGCCTGAAAGGGTCGTGGGCCGGTGGGATGGGGCATTTCCAGTTCATCCCCACCACGTTTGCGGCCTATGCGCAAGATTACGACGGCGATGGCAAAAGCGACATTTTGAGCAATCAGGCCGACGCTTATGCCTCCGCCGCCAACTACCTAACCAAATCGGGATGGAAAAACAGCGAAACCTGGGGGCGTGAAGTAAAATTGCCCAAGGGTTTCGACTTCAACTTGTCCGGGTTAGAGGTGAAAAAATCGCTGGCCGAGTGGCAGGCACTGGGCGTGCGTCAGGTGGATGGGAAGAACCTGACGGCGGCCGACATACAGGCCTCGGTGGTCACGCCTGCGGGCGCTTCGGGTCCGGCATTTTTGGTTTATGGCAACTTCCGCACCATTATGATCTGGAACCGCTCGACTTTCTACGCCATCGCGGTGGGGCACCTGGCTGACCGTTTGGCACAGATGCCTGCGCTCACCACGCTGGGCAGCAAGGATAGCCGGGGGCTAACCTTCACCGAGAGCCAGGAACTGCAGCGGCGCTTGGCCGACCTTGGTTTTTACACCGGCGAGGTCGATGGCGTTGTCGGGGCGAAATCGCGTGTTGCGATCCGCGAATTTCAACGCGCCAAGGGACTGACGCCAGACGGCCATCCCTCGGTCGAAGCGCTAAATGCGGTGCGTAAGGGTCTGTAAAGGCTAAGGTCCGTTCTTAAGGATTAACTCTTCTGAAAGTAGTGGGGCATCATAGTAGGCCAAATCAATCTTCATTATTTGGGCTTACTTCATGTCTTTATATTCACGGTTCGGTCGGTTGAGTGTTCTGGTGATCGCCGGAGCGATGCTCATGGCATGTACAGAAACACAATTTGTCATGCATACCGCCAAGCGGCTGGGCGATACCAACAAATCCCAAGGCACTTATAAAGTTGGCAACCCTTATGAAGTGAAGGGCATTTGGTATACCCCGGCAGAGGACTGGGAGTATGACCAGACCGGCATCGCATCGTGGTATGGCCCGCAATTTCATGGCAAGGCGACCGCCAACGGCGAAGTTTTCGACGAATGGTCGGTATCGGCGGCGCACAAGACGCTGCCCATGCCATCGATGGTGCGTGTGACCAACCTTGAGAATGGCCGTTCGTTGGTCGTGCGGGTCAATGATCGCGGGCCGTTTGCGTCGAGCCGCATCATCGATATGTCGCATCGCGCCGCGCAGTTGTTGGGCTTCGATCTTCAGGGCACGGCCCGTGTGCGGGTGCAGGTCATGGCTGAAGAAAGCCGAATCCTTGCCCAGCGCGCCAAAGGCGAACGGGTGCAATTGGCCAGCAATGAAGCCCCCATTCAATCCGATGGCATTTCCAGTTCATCGGTCGCCACTCAGGAACTGGCTCCGCTTGAAGAGGCTCCGTCATCGCCGGTCGAAACCATGGCGATGAACGAAGCGCCCGCATCTAATCCCGCATCTAATCCCTCGGCCAGCAACCCGCGCACTCAAGTGGGTTATCTGGCTCAGTATCCGGTCTCGCCGACCCGCATGTACGTTCAGGCGGGCGCGTTTTCCGATAAACTCAACGCCGAGAAGGTCAAGTCTCGGCTTTCCTCCATCGGCGATGTTACGGTAACCCCGGTTCCGGTAAACGGACGCGAATTATTTCGTGTGCGCTTAGGCCCGGTTGAAGATGTGGCGGACGCAGATCGTCTGCTGAACCAAGTGGTTGAGGCGGGCTACGACACGGCGCGCACGGTCGTTGAGACCGCCGAGGTAAATTAACGGCCCGCCAGCGTACAGCGAGCGTCACGTCACGGGCGATGGGCGGCTCCGTTTTATCCTGATTTTGGCCGTTTTTTGGTCATATGGGGTAGCGCGCAGGGGATGGGGCGCGTAAAGTTCACCTCATCGGTCGATTCCGTAAATTGGACCACCCTCCAGATCGAAGTTCAGTATTCATCATGATGTTATCTCGCCGTTTTGCCACCCTTTTCGCCGCCGTCTTTGTTGCCCTTGCCGTCGGTTTTCCGGCTCGCGCCTTGGAAACGACGGCCACTCATGCATACCTAGTAGACGTCGCCACCGGGACCGTGCTGTTGAATAAAAACGGCGAAATCCCAATGCCTCCGGCGTCCATGAGCAAGCTGATGACGCTGTTTATGGTGTTTGAGCGATTGCATGACGGTCGCCTGTCTTTGGATGAGCAGCTTACCGTTTCGGAAAACGCATGGCGCAAGGGCGGGGCAAAAACCGAAGGCTCGACCATGTTTTTGGACCCGAATTCGCGGGTGCGCGTCGAAGACTTGATCCGCGGCATCATCGTTCAGTCGGGCAACGATGCGTGCATCGTTTTTGCCGAGGCGCTCAGCGGAAGCGAAGAAGCCTTTGCGGCCGAAATGACGGATCGGGCGCGCCAGTTGGGCATGATGGATTCCACATTCAAAAATGCCACCGGCTGGCCCGACCCCGAACACCGCGTGAGCGCGCGTGATCTCGCCAAGCTGGCCCAGCTCACCATCGAGCGCTTTCCCGATTATTACCATTATTATTCCGAACAGGAGTTCGTGTTTAACGGCATCAAACAATCCAACCGCAATCCGCTGGTCTATAAAGGCATGGGCGTGGACGGCCTGAAAACCGGCCACACCGAAGAAAGCGGTTATGGATTGACCGCCTCTGCCGAACGCCAGGGGCGGCGGCTGGTGTTGGTGCTCAACGGTCTGACTTCGATGAAGGAACGTTCGTCCGAGTCCGAGCGTTTGCTCGAATGGGGGTTCCGTGAATTTGACAGCTATGCCCTGTTCAAGGCTGGCGATGTCGTCACCGATGCCGATGTGTGGTTGGGGCAAAAACCAACGGTGCCGTTGTTGATTGAAAAAGACCTGACCTTGACGCTGCCCAAAAAGGCGCGTTTTGGCATGAAGGTGCAGGCGAACTTTGATAGCCCGGTCCCCGCACCGGTGAGCAAAGGTCAGCGTTTGGGCACGCTGACGATTTCTGCGCCGGAAATGCACACCTTGGAAGTTCCCTTGCTGGCTGGCGATGAAGTTCAGCAATTGGGTCTGATGGGCCGATTGGGCGCGGCACTCAATTATATCGTCTGGGGCAGCTCGTATTAAGCTTTGGCAAGGATATCGGCATGGCGCGAGGGCGGTTTATCACCTTGGAAGGCGGCGAGGGCGCTGGCAAATCGACGCAGATTGCGCTTTTGAAAACCGCCCTGGAAGCCAAAGGGATTGCCGTCATCGTCACACGCGAACCGGGAGGCTCCCAAGGTGGCGAAGAAATCCGCAGCCTGCTGGTGAATGGCGAAACGCACCGCTGGGAACCGTTGACCGAGGCGCTGTTGAATTACGCCGCACGCTATGAACACTTGCAAAAGCTGATTTTGCCCGCCTTGGAAAACGGCACCTGGGTGCTGTGCGACCGCTTTGCGGATTCCACCATGGCCTATCAAGGCTACGGTCACGGCATGGACCGCGAGATTATTCGCCGCCTGCATCGTTTGGTGGTGGACACCGTGACACCCGATTTGACGCTGATCTTCGACATGCCGGTGGAACAGGGGCTTAAACGCGCGGGGCTAAGGGGCGCTGGTGAAGACCGTTACGAGCGCATGGGACGCGAATTTCACGAACGCCTGCGCCAAGGTTTTTTGGATATCGCGCAAAAAGAACCCGAACGTTGCGCCCTGATCGACGCCACCGGCGACATCGGCGCGGTGGCCATGGCGGTGGCGGCGGAAGTGTCGCATCGCCTCAAGGTGGATCTGTAAGCTATGGCCGACTTCTTCGACAGTTCCGATTCCGAAGAACCCTTCGATCCCGACAATTGGCCGCCCCATCCGCGTTCCAATCACCGCCTACAGGGCCATGACGAAGCGCAACAGGCGTTGTTGGATGCGTTTTATTCCGAGCGCATGCACCACGCGTGGCTGATCACCGGGCCGAAGGGCATCGGCAAGGCCACCTTGGCCTATCGTTTTGCGCGCTTCGTGTTGAGCCAGGGGCCGGTAAACGCGAACGCGGGGCCGAGTTTATTCGGTGACGCACTGCCTGCGGTGCGCGCCAAAAGCTTAGATGTGTCGCCCGAGCATCCGGTCTTCAAGCGTATTGCCGCCGGGGCGCACGCGGATTTGCTGGCGATCGAACGCCGATTGAACGAAAAAACCGGCAAGCTGAAAACCGTAATCGACGTCGACAGCGTGCGTGAGGTCGGCCATCGGATGAGCCAGACCGCCGCCGAGGGCGGGTGGCGGGTGGTGATTATCGACGCCGCCGACGAAATGAACCCGAACGCCGCCAACGCGGTGCTGAAGGTTCTGGAAGAGCCGCCCGCTAACGCGCTGCTGCTGTTGGTCAGCCACAATCCGGGGCGTCTGCTGCCGACCATCCGGTCGCGTTGCCGCACCCTGCAATTGCGCCCGCTTAAGCCTGAATTAGTGGTGGAGCTGGCCGGCATCTACGCGCCTGAGGTTTCGGCGGACGACGCCAAGCACTTGGCCGAGCTTTCCGACGGCTCCATCGGGCGCGCCCTGGGGCTGGTGGCGGAAGGCGGGTTGGAGCTTTATAATGAGCTGATGGGCCTGCTTCACACGCTGCCGCGCCTCGACGTCAAAGCCTTGCACGTCTTGGCCGACAAGGTGTCGCGGGCCGATGCGGACGAGGCCTTCAACACCGTCACCGGGCTGTTGCGCTGGTGGTTGGAGCGCATGATCCTGATTGCCGCCGGAAAAAGCGGCGCTTGCGGCCCGGTTCACAGCCTCGATGCGGGCTTCATGGCCAGCCTGGCAAACCAGGCAAGCCTTGAAAGGTGGTTCTTTGTGTGGGAAAAGATCAACCAACTGGTGGCGCGCACGAACGGTCTGAACCTGGACAAAAAGCAAGTGATGCTCGACGTCTTTCTCGGTCTTGAACATACCGTCCGGCCCGCGCGCTGAACACTCATCGATAAGGATGCCAATTCAATGGCCGGGCCTAAGCGTTATTACGTCACCACGCCGATCTATTACGTCAACGACGTGCCGCACATCGGCCACGCCTATACCACGCTGGCCTGCGACGTGCTGGCGCGTTTCAAACGTCTGGACGGTTATGACGTCAAATTTCTGACCGGCACCGACGAACACGGCCAAAAGGTTGAAAAATCTGCCCAGGAAAAGGGCATCGATCCGCAGACCTTTACCGATCAGGTGTCGCAGCGTTTTCGCGATCTGCTGCAGACCATGAACTTTTCCGCCGACGACTTCATCCGCACCACCGAAGAACGCCACCGTATTTCGGTGCAGGCGTTATGGGAAAAGCTCAAACAAAACGGCGATATCTACCTGGATAACTACGCGGGCTGGTATTCGGTGCGCGACGAGGCGTTTTATGTCGAAAGTGAACTGACTAAAAACGCCGATGGCAGTTTTACCGCGCCCACCGGCGCGCCGGTCGAATGGGTCGAAGAAGCGAGTTATTTCTTCAAATTGTCGGCTTGGGGTGATCGTCTGCTCAAGTTCTACGGCGAAAACCCCGATTTCATCTTGCCCAAGACCCGGCGCAACGAAGTGATGAGCTTCGTCGAAGGCGGGCTGAACGACCTGTCGGTGTCGCGCACCACGTTCAAGTGGGGCGTTCCGGTGCCCGGCGACGACGCGCACATCATGTACGTGTGGCTCGATGCGCTCACCAATTACATTACGGCGGTCGGATACCCGGATGAAAATCATGGCGAATTCACCACGTACTGGCCCGCCGACCTGCACATGGTGGGCAAGGACATCTTGCGTTTTCACGCCGTCTATTGGCCCGCGTTTTTGATGGCGGCGGGCATCGAGCCGCCCAAACGTGTGTTCGCCCACGGCTGGTGGACCAACGAAGGGCAGAAGATTTCCAAGTCGGTGGGCAACGTCATCGACCCGGTCGAACTGGTCGAAACCTACGGCCTGGACGCGGTGCGTTATTTCCTGCTGCGCGAGGTGCCGTTCGGCAACGACGGCGACTTTTCGCGCACCGCCATGGTTGGCCGCATGAATTCCGAATTGGCCAACGATTTAGGCAACTTGGCGCAGCGCGTGCTGTCGATGGTCAATAAAAACTGCGACGGCGCGGTTCCGGCCCATGGGGAATTCAGTGACGACGACAAAGAAATGCTCGCCAGCGCCCATGGCCTTATTCATCAACTGCGTGAACACATGGACGTGCAGGCCTTCAATTCGGCCCTGGAAACTGTCTGGGTGCTGATCCGCGCCTGCAATGGATACGTCGACCGTCAAGCGCCGTGGAAACTGAAAAAAGAAGACCCCGCGCGCATGGGTACGGTGCTTTATGTACTGGTTGAGTGTATTCGCCACATCGCCTTGGTGTTGCAGCCGTTTATGCCGCATGCCATGGCGAAGATGCTCGATCTGCTGGCGATCTCGGACGCGCACCGCAGCTTTGATTTCTTGGGCTCGGCGCATGTGCTGGAACCCGGCCGCGCGTTGCCCGCACCCGAAGGTGTCTTTCCGCGATTTGTCGTGGAGGAGCAGGGGGCGTAAGCTGGATCTCATGATGCTGGTCGATAGCCACTGCCATCTCGATTACCCCGAATTCGCCGATCTGGACGAAACCGCCCGGCGTGCGCACGGCGCGGGCGTGGGCTGTATGCTGACCATCGGCACCTCGATGAAGAAGTTTGCGGGCGTTTTGGCCGTGGCCGAAGCTCGCGACGACATCTATTGCACCGTCGGTGTGCATCCGCATGAAGCGGGCAAGGAACCGCTGGTGACGGTCAATCAGCTTTTGGAGCACGCCCAACACCCCAAGGTGATCGGTTTTGGCGAAACCGGCTTGGATTATTTCTATGAGCACAGCCCCCGTGAGATTCAGCAGCAGAGCTTTCGCACCCACATTCAAGCGGCGCGTGAAGCAGGCCTGCCGGTGATCGTGCATACCCGCGATGCCGACGCCGATACCTTGGATATTTTGCGCGACGAAATGCACAAGGGCGTTTTTGGCGGCTTGATCCACTGTTTTAGCGCCACCGCCGCGTTTGCCCGCGAGGCCGTGGACTTAGGGCTTTATATTTCGGTTTCCGGCATCATCACCTTTAAAAAGGCTGACGATCTGCGTGCCGCCGTCGCGGGCGTGCCGCTAGATCGGCTGTTGGTGGAAACCGACGCGCCCTATCTGGCGCCGTTGCCCCATCGCGGCAAGCCCAATGAACCGGCCTATACACGCCTGACCGCCGAAAAGCTGGCGGAAATCAAGGGCGTCAGCTTCGATCAAGTGGCGCAGACCACCACCGATAACTTCTTTAGACTGTTTGGCAAAGCCAAACGGCCCGTGGGGCAGACGAAACAGGCGGGGGCGGCAAAGGCGGGGGAATTGGCGTGCGCGTGACAGTTTTAGGCTCAGGTTCCAGCGCCGGCACGCCTTCGGTTGAGGCTGGCTGGGGGGCGTGCGACCCTAAAAACCCGAAAAACCGCCGTTTGCGGCCTTCGCTGCTGCTGCAAGGCAATGATAAAACCGTGCTGATCGACACCTCGCCGGACCTGCGCGAGCAGTTGCTCCGCGCCGATGTGAAACATTTGGATGCGGTGCTTTATACCCACGCGCATTCGGATCATCTGCACGGCATCGACGATTTGCGCGGGGTCAACCGGTGCATGAACGCGGCCATTCCGGTGTTTGCCGACGCGGCGACGCTACAGGCCATTTCGCAGCGATTTTCTTATGTTTTTGAGCCGCTGGCCGAGGGTGCAACCACTTATTACAAGGCGACCCTGGAGCCGCAGATCGAAATCCACCACGCCGAGGCGTTCTTGGCGGGCGGATTTTCGGTCACCGCCATCGAACAAGACCACGGTTATTTGAATACCTTGGGTTTTCGCATCGAGGATTTTGCCTATTCGACCGATCTGATCACCATGCACGAAGATGGCTTCGATCTGCTCAAGGGCGTGAAGGTGTGGATGCTGGGCACCTTCAGCGACAAACCGCACCCGACGCACCTAGACGTTGGCCGGGCGCTGGAATGGATCGAAAGGGTAGAGCCGGAACGCGCGTACCTGACGCATTTAAGCTTCGGCCTGGATTACGCCGCGCTGCAAGCGCAGCTGCCCGATAACGTGTTCGTCGCTTATGACGGGCTGGTCATTGATGTTTGATCTGCGCCGCCAAATACACGCAGCCAAACACACCGGACAATTGCAATGCGGGCGCCATGCAGGATTCACAATTAAATTTAAAGCACACGCTAACTTATTGGCTATAAATATAATCTATAATTTTCCATAATATACATTATGCGATTTTAGTTGAGGCTTTGTTCCAGTTTACTGCTGTGTTCACGGGAACATCCCTCACCCGAACAAGACCTCTCTCCGGGAGGTTTTGCCATGTTTAA
>JANLGW010000054.1 GCA_024653965.1 Rhodospirillales bacterium | reverse complement strand
CCTTGGCGATTTCATCGAAGATAAAAACGCAGTGCAGCCGCTGGATGCCGCCATCAACGGCAACCTGCGCGAAACCACCACCCGCGTTTTGGCCAGCCTGACGCCGCGTGAAGAGCGTGTGCTGCGCATGCGCTTCGGCATCGGCATGAACACCGACCATACGCTTGAAGAAGTCGGCCAGCAGTTCTCGGTTACCCGCGAACGCATCCGCCAGATCGAAGCGAAGGCGCTGCGTAAACTCAAACACCCCTCGCGCTCGCGCAAACTGCGCAGTTTCCTGGATTATTAAGCGCGCCGCACCCGCAAACGATAAAACGAAAAAAGGCCGGGGTTACGCTCCGGCCTTTTTTGCGATCACCGCTTACATGTTGTGCGGGCGGGTGACGATGCCGTTGGCGATTTGCAGTTCGCGCACGTATGCGACGATGGCGGCGATTTCGCCATCGCTGACATGGGGCTGGGCGGGCATGTCGCCATAGGGCCAGTGGTGTGCGCGCACGCCGCGCTTGGCGGCGAGAAAAAACGCCCCGTCGGCATGATGCCCGGGATTGTAAATGTCGTGGATCAGCGGCGGCCCCTGATCCGTGCCGCTGGCGTTTTCGCCGTGGCACGCCGCGCAGGTAGCGTTGAATGCGACTTGCCCCCGTTGTGCGCTCAAGGTTAACTGCCCGGGTACCTGCACGGCGACCTGTGTCGATTGCGCGCCGGATGGCGCATCGGCCCCGATCTTTGAAAGGCTAACGACAACGCCGCCGATGACGAGCGCGCCAATGGCCAAGGCGGCCCAATTCACGTTCATGGTTATTCCTCAATAGGTTGCGGAGTGGGTATATTGTGAAGCTTCCACGGGCGGGAAGGTCAAGGGGGCGGAGTTTGCTCATAGGCGCGTGCACTGCAGACTTTCATGCGGGCAACCGCCCTGCTATAAGCATCTCACGCGCGCCGCGCGGTCAAGAAATTGGGGGCCTGTAGCTCAACTGGTTAGAGCCGACCGCTCATAACGGTCTGGTTGCAGGTTCAAGTCCTGCCAGGCCCACCATTTT
>JANLGW010000146.1 GCA_024653965.1 Rhodospirillales bacterium | reverse complement strand
CAGTTGAGCAACCCCGATGACTACCAAGGCGGCGAGTTGGAAATTAACGCCGACGGCCACCCGTTCCAGGCTCCGCGCGAGCAGGGCACGGCGGTCGCCTTTGGCGCGGCGACACTGCACCGTGTCGCGCCGGTCGTCAGCGGCCTGCGTTATTCATTGGTGGCGTGGATTCACGGCCCGGATTTCGTTTAGAGTGCGGTTCGACCCTAGGCGTTGCTTGTTAGCTTCGCCTTTAGCTCGCGTCGGCGCGCATGCAAGGTGGGTTCGGTATAACCGCTGGGCTGTTCGCGCCCCTTCAGCACCAGATCGCACGCGGCTTGAAATGCGATTGAACCCTCCAAGTTACCTGCCATGGGGCGATAGTACGGGTCGTTGGCGTTTTGGCGGTCGACCACCGCGGCCATGCGGCGCATCGTTTCCATGACCTGGGATGTGGAGCAGATGCCGTGATGGAGCCAGTTGGCGATGTGTTGGCTGGAAATGCGCAACGTCGCGCGATCTTCCATCAGGCCCACGTCGTGAATGTCGGGCACCTTCGAACAGCCCACCCCGGCGTCGATCCAACGCACCACATAACCTAAAATGCCCTGGGCGTTGTTGTCGAGTTCGGCCTGGATATCGGCGGGGGCCAGATTTTCGCCGCCCAATAAAGGCAACGTCAAGATGTCGCCCAGTTTTGCGCGCGGGCGATTTTTCAGTTCGTTTTGCCGCGCTTGCACATCGACTTGGTGATAATGCAGCGCATGCAGCACGGCGGCGGTGGGCGAAGGCACCCACGCGGTATTGGCCCCAGCGAGAGGGTGGGCCTGTTTGGTCGCGACCATTTCCGCCATGCGGTCGGGTTTGGCCCACATGCCCTTGCCGATCTGGGCGCGGCCCTGGAACCCGCAAGCCAAACCGATGTCGACGTTCCAGTCTTCATAGGCTTGAATCCACGGCTGCGCTTTCATGGCGTCTTTGCGCACCACCGCGCCCGCTTCCATGCTGGTGTGGATTTCATCGCCGGTGCGGTCCAAAAATCCGGTGTTGATGAATACCGCCCGGTCTTTGACGGCGCGCACGCATTCTTTTAAGTTCACCGTGGTGCGGCGTTCTTCATCCATGATGCCGACTTTCAGGGTATTGCGCGCAAGGCCCAGTGCGTCTTCGACACGACCGAACAGGACATTGACGAAGTCTACTTCTTCTGCGCCGTGCATCTTCGGCTTGACGATATAGACGCTGCCTGCGCGCGAATTTTTTATTTTTCCGTTGCCCTGCAAATCATGGATCGCGCAAGCGCTGGTGACCATGGCGTCGAGGAAACCTTCGGGGATTTCCGCGCCGTTTTTATCCAGCACGGTATCGGTGGTCATCAAGTGGCCGACGTTGCGCACCATCAATAAGCTGCGGCCATGCACCGTCAGCTCGTCGCCGTCGGGGCGGGTGTAGACGCGGTCCGTCATCAAGCGGCGGAC